>CAZZVG010001136.1:0-2879 GCA_964657295.1 Iningainema sp.
GACGAGAAACAGAACTGACAGTCAAGCGGCATCGTCAGCGAGCTACGTGCTTTATCGAAGACTTAGGGAATGAAGTGCAGCTAGAAATGGTCGCCATTCCTTCTGGAAGCTTTTTAATGGGATCGCCAGAAGATGAACCTAAGCGCTCTAACAATGAAAGTCCTCAGCATAGAGTAACGATTCAATCTTTCTTTATAGGCAAGTATCCTGTAACTCAAGCACAATGGCAAGTCGTCGCCTCTCTCCCACAAGTGAACCGATATATTAAGTCAAATCCATCTCACTTTCAAGGAAAAAATCTTCCTGTTGAGCAAGTTTCCTGGTCTCATGTTATTGAGTTTTGCGATCGTCTCTCTCAATACACTGGTAAACCCTACCGTCTACCAAGTGAAGCTGAGTGGGAATATGCAGCTCGTGCAGGTACGACGACTCCATTTCACTTTGGTGAGACGATAACGTCTGAGTTAGCAAACTATAAGGCTAGCATCGTTTACGCTGCTGGTGTCCAAGGGATTTACCGCCGGAGAACAACACCTGTTGGTAGCTTTAGCGTAGCTAATGCTTTTGGTTTATTCGATATGCACGGGAATGTTTGGGAATGGTGTGCCGACCATTGGCATGATAATTACAAGAAAGCTCCCAAAGACGGAAGCGTGTGGTCAAGTAATAATGATAATATTTTTCGGCTGCTGCGCGGTGGTTCGTGGGGCAACGATCCTGATTACTGTCGTTCTGCTTGTCGCGGCAGGTCTTATCCCGGCAACGGCATCGACATCAACGGTTTTCGGGTGGTGTGTGGTGGTGCGGCGGCTAGGACTCTTTAGCCCTTTGCCCTCTTGCACCTTGCACTTTTCTTTTTTTCCCTTGCGAGCGGAGTGAGCTTAAAAATTTTTTTTGCAGGTACATTGTTAGCTCACTGAACTGCTAGGATACCAAGAGGCAAAGTTTTTTTACTAGTTTTGCGATCACTAGGCCACCATAACACATTTTAGAAATATTGCATAAATTACAAACAAAATTAGGAATTACGCAAAAATAGCCAAAACGCTTACAGCCATTTTCAGGTAAATAGAGCACATTCGTAGGGGCGAACGGCTGTTCGCCCTTACAAAAGGTGTAGTTCTATGTGAAAACCGCTGTAATGTATTGAACCGCCAAGACACCAAGAGCGCCAAGAATTCGTAGAGTGTGCGTAAGTCCTAAAAATATTACGTAGGTAAGAATAAATGCCAAAAACTGTTATTAAACGTTCTCGACAGACAGCACAATATTTTATTGAAGACTTGGGCAGTGGAATTGAACTAGAGATGGTGCTGATTCCTGGCGGCAGTTTTCTGATGGGTTCGCCAGAAGATGAACTTGAGCGGTCAAGCAATGAAAGTCCTCAGCATGAAGTAACCATTAGACCTTTTTGCATGGGTAAGTATCCAGTTACTCAAGCACAGTGGAAAGCAGTAGCCTCTCTCCCACAAGTTAACGGGGAACTCGACGCTGAGCCATCTCACTTTAAAGGGGAAAATCATCCTGTTGAGCAAGTTTCTTGGTATGATAGTGTCGAGTTCTGCGATCGCCTCTCCTCGCACACGACGAAAAGACCATATCGCCTCCCGAGTGAAGCCGAATGGGAATATGCTTGTCGTGCCGGAACTACCACCCCATTTCACTTTGGTGAGACAATTACAACTGATTTAGCAAATTATCGAGGTACAGATAACGAAGAATTCAAATGGTCAGGTTCTTATGGTCAAGGGCCTAAAGGGATTTACCGCCAGCAAACAACACCTGTTGGTAGCTTTAACGTAGCGAATACCTTTGGATTATACGATATGCACGGGAATGTTTGGGAATGGTGTGCCGACCATTGGCATCATAATTACGAGAGAGCGCCCAAAGATGGAAGCACATGGCTTGATGATAATGATAATCAAAGGCGAACACTACGCGGTGGTTCGTGGTCTTACAATCCTAACGTCTGCCGTTCGGCGTGTCGCGGCAAGTATGATGCGAGCGAGAGGCGCTACTTCATCGGTTTTCGTGTTGTGTGTGCGGCGGCGTGGACTTAGTAATCACTCGGGCGCTTATAACACCTTTAAACCTAAGATAAAGTATATCCTCCCAAACTTAATTTGTCAACACCCATTCCCAAGTTATGGTACAAACAATACAAGCTAGAGAAATTAGTCTTTATGAATTAGAAGAAAAATTTGATTTGTACCTCACTCAAGATCCACATTTTTTCCCAGAATGGACAGATAATTTACCACTATTGACTGATACAGAAAACTTATCTTTAAAAAGAGTAAAAAGCAACTATTTAAACTTAAGTAAACGTCGTCCGATGTCAGAAGAGGCAGTCAAAATGGTAGTGCTGTCTCCTTTGCTAGATTTAGCTGGATTTTATCAATCACCTTTTGAAATTGAAACCGAAAAATCTCTAGAAATTTCTGCTGAAGATGATAGTGCGATCGTTAAAGGTAAGATTGATGTTTTGGTAATACAAAAGCGGTTTTGGGTACTCGTCATCGAATCCAAAAGCACAAAATTTGATGTGCTAACTGCGCTACCTCAAGCACTCGTTTATATGCTTGATACTCCTAATGTTGAACAGCCTACTTTTGGTTTACTCGTCAATGGTCGAGAGTTTGTTTTCGTCAAACTGCTTCAGCAAGGAGAACCTAAATATGCTCGTTCTTTTGCTTTATCAATTGAAAAAGAAAATGAATTTCAACAGGTATTAAGTGTATTGAAACACCTCGGTGAATTGATGCTGAGTAGCTAGTAAGTATGTCGTGTATTCAAGTATTTCAAAATCTCAGTTGAGTCAGTAAATACCTCTTTTTTCATCACAAGAACTGGAGTTTTTTTTCTGCCCACACGAC
>CAZZVG010001137.1:0-2877 GCA_964657295.1 Iningainema sp.
AATTAGGCATATCCCAAGCGACGGTGAGTAATTTTCTCAATGGCAAACCCGTTGATTACTCGTACTTCATCGAAATTTGCCTTAAATTGGGACTGGAGTGGCAAGATATTGCTGATTTAGAAGCGCCTATCGAGGAGGAAGAAACTCCGTCTCCTGTAACTACACCACAACGTAATACAGTGGAATTTCCAGAAGGAAGGGTAAAAATCACTTCTCCTTATTATATAGAACGTCCTCCCAGAGAACAGCGTTGTTTCGAGGAAATCAGTAAGCCTGGTTCCCTAATTCGGATTAAAGCCCCTAGACAAATGGGTAAAACATCGTTGTTAGCGCGGATTCTTGATGAAGCTGAGAAGCAAGGCGATCGCACCGTGGAGTTAAACTTACAATTAGCTACTCACAGGTGTTTCACTAACTCGGATACATTTTTAAAATGGTTCTGTGGTAGTATTGCTATGGGATTACAGCTACCTAACAAGTTAGATAATTGTTGGGATTTAGCCGAGATTGTCGGCAGTAATATGTGCTGCAAAGCCTATTTTGAAGAGTATCTGTTGCCAGAAGAGAACCTGCTGTATGTCAGGTTAATACAAGAACAAAACTACATCGCCCAATTAAGCCAAATCCATGATATATTGATTGGATGGCAGCGCGATTGGTCGAGTCTTTGCGATCGCTCCATTGAAATTGCAAACCTTGCTCAAACTGCCGCTGCTTGGTCAGAGTGCGTGTTGGATATGTCAGGCTTGGTTGTGGCCGCAGAGTCAATGACCGCTTAATCTCATGAGAAATGCGGCTTTGCGTCAAAATCGAGAATGCACAACAGCAGTTAACACCAGAAAAAACATGAGTGTAACTATTCCCATACAAGCCATAGAACTCGCTCCCGGTAGTCAAATCTCCATTCCTAACCTCTCATGGCTTGACTTTGAGCGACTTCTTGAAGACTTAGGAGAAAAACGCAAAACCCGCGTCGCATACTATCTTGGAACCCTAGAAATCATGTCACCGTTGGCACTTCACGAACGTCCCCATCGGATTATTGCTTATATTATCACAACAATTCTCGAAATTCAAGGACGCAACTGGGAAGATTTCGGCTCAACGACTTTTAAGCGGAAAGATATCGCTGGAGTTGAACCAGATACCTGCTTTTATATCCAGAATGCTCACCTTGTAAAAGGATGTACCCAAATGGATTTAACTGTATATCCTCCCTGTGATCTTGCCGTTGAATCAGATGTGACTTCAAAAACAACCCTCAACGCCTACACATCTATCGGCGTTCCAGAAGTCTGGATTTATAGCAACCATCAACTCACCATTTACATTCTCCAAGCTGACGGCTACGTAGAATCTTCCCTTAGTCCCACCTTTCCCAATTTACCCATACCCGAACTTATTCCCCAACTAGTGCAAAAAGCTATTCATGATGGAACTAGTCAAATGCTGCGAGAATTGAGAACTTTGGTAACAGAGTAAGAAAATAAGTCAGTCACAAGTTAATTGAAAACTAAAGTTCTCCACTCAGAACTCAGCTATCAAAGAGGTTAGATGGAATTGTCGAGTTCAACAGGCAGTTTCATGTTTAATATAGCAGTTCAAAAACAGTCTAGAGCGTTGTTTCTTGCTTTCACTATAGTTTCCTCTCCCATCCCTCCCTGTTTTGCGTCTCCAACTGACACACAGTTCTCACAAACTGAACAAAAGCAAATTCCTCAAGCTACTGAACTGGAAAAATCTAATAAACTAGGCAAGCTAGCGAAATCCACACAACCCGCAGTAACTCGTATTATAGCTGGTTGCACTGCTAAAGTTTATTGGTCTGACAATAAAAAAACTTATGAGGTTACTGCTGGAGGTGCTGGCTCTGGCTATTTTGTGACTGCTGATGGCTACATCGTTACTAACGCCCATGTAACGCAGCTATATCAAAATAAAAAGCAGTGCATGAAGGAGCTTTTCGAGAGTTTTGTCATCCAACTTGCAAAGGACTACAATTTGAGTCTAGACAAATTATCGCAAGATAAGGATGCTCTCAAGTTTATTGCCGAACACTCTCAACCACAAGAATTTGAGCAAATCAATCTCGTCATTCTGCCAAATGGCGACAAACTGCCTTTTCGGGCGATCGCATCAGGTGCACCTGTGGATCAAGGCAGAGATATTGCTATACTCAAAGTTAATATCAAAAATGCACCTTTTCTCAAACTCGCAGATTCTAAGCAAGTTGAGCTTTTAGACCATATTACAGTAGTTGGATATCCAGGCGCGGCTGATAGTAGTTTATTAGGATCACAGTCTCGTTATGTTGCATCATTTACAGATGGCAAAGTTTCAGCTAAAAAACAATTGCCAGATGGTTCGCCTGTTTTACAAATTAGTGCCCCAGCCACTCATGGTAACTCTGGAGGTCCTGTACTTAATGATAAGGGAAAAGTTATTGGTATGGTCACGTTTGGTTCCGATGTTTCTGGCTTTATTTTCATCATTCCCAGTGAAACAATTACGCAGTATCTCAGGCAAGCTGGTTTTTCTTAAGCATTGAGCAATCAGCACTCAGCTATTAACTGATTTACTAAGTAAAAGATTGCAGGGTTGTAGTTGCGCTGTCTTCGCCACAAGATGAAGATGCGCTGAAGCGCAACTACGAACAGAATTCAGGAATTTTACATTTCGTTACATAGTTACGTTTTTTTGCTGACAATAGAAGCACTCGCGAGTTAATAGCCGAATTAGCACGGCGACAGGCTGACACACAAACACAGCTAGATATGTTTCTCGAAACGGCTAATCAAGTATTAGCTAGAAGTGCGGTTTTAGATGATGTTGTTCTTGAACTACGGGATACTACGGAACAGCATCAACGTAATTTTG
>CAZZVG010001138.1:0-2876 GCA_964657295.1 Iningainema sp.
TGATTCTTCATCCCCACCAATCTCAACTAGTCTCAAAAAGATCCGTTGCACACATGTTTGCTCTTTTTGTGTCAAGTCATTGTAAATTTTCTCAACTCGTTGGTGGAGTGCCCCTAGTACACCACCTAACTGATGATAGGTGATCAGATTGAGTGTGCGATTGCCAATGTTGTTATTTTTCACCTCTGTTTCCCACAGTAGATTTAGCGTATATTGCAACAACGGCAAATATCCAGCTTGTCCCTGGACATTTTTGATGATTTCCTCCACCAATCCTTTTTCAAACACCACCCCATGTTGAGCAGCTGGCTGTTCGATAGCTAGGCGCAACTCATCCGGTTGCATCTGGGCAATAAATGGACGACGTTTATCTGTAGCTTTTACAAGCTGGGGATAAGGACTAAAGCGATCCAGAAAATCAGCCCGCATTGTCGCCACAATCTTCACCCCATGCTGCTTAATTTTACTCAATTGCACCAAGCTAGCAATAAATTTGTCTCGCTTTTCGGGTTGACTTGTAGTGAACAACTCCTCAAACTGGTCAATGAATATCAGCCAATAATCATCAGTCTGCTTCAACCGAGTTACCACCTGAGTGAGCGTACCTGCTTTAGCCTCACGAGCGATTTGAGCTTCTGCTTGCTTATATTTGCTAAGCAAGCTAGCATAAAAGGATTCAAAAGGATCAGTATCTGGGGTAAACATTAAGCGTACTAACCGCGATCCCCATTTCTGTGATAGCCAGGGAATTAAACCTGCACGCACAACTGATGACTTGCCACTACCACTAGCCCCCAAAAGTAAAATCAAGTTGGCTTGTTCTACTTCATTAATCAAACCTGTGAGAAATTGATCACGACCAAAAAATAGGTTTTTGTCTTCTGGCTCAAATTTCTTTAACCCTTTGTAAGGTGAGGTTTCGATAAATTGACGGGTTTTTATCTCTTCCACAGAGATTTGTAAAATCTCCGTCTTGTTAAAAGTAACAATGTTGCTGTCACCCTGAATTTGGACATTATCATCGCCCATTGCAGCCTGCATTCCACCACCTAATGTGGAACTATCAACTTCCTGTAAAATTCCTGGCTGTTGGGCAGATGGTAGATTGCTTCCCGGATACAAAGGCTGGTTCATAGGTTAGTCCTACTCTCCGAAGAAATTCTTAGCGAAACCCAACCAAGTCGATAGCTGCATCAGTATTACCTTGACATTCTCCCATAAGTTCTTAGTAGATGCTGAGGTTTGGTTTATAGTTTTTAATATTTCTGCCATGCGTTTGAGATTTCCAGCTGCTAACTGTTTATCAGGGTCATTTGATTGAACTTCTTCAACAGACGCTGCCAAATACCTGAGTGATTTTTCTTTTGTGATAGGTGGCAATTCTAAGAATTCCTTTACCATCTGCTCAATTTGCAATAGCAACTGAATGGCTTCTTGTTGGGTGAGTTGTTTTTCATGAGGAGACGCAGTATTTTTAATCCTCATAGTTTGTTGGTTGTAGTCGCCTTGTACTGCCTGCATCCCACCGGACATTTGCCCATGACTAAGACTTTGGGAAATTCCACCGTAGTACCTTGGCTGTGACTTGTTTTCGGCTGATTCTGTCAATACTACGCCTGTAGAATTGGTTTTGGGTTGTGTTTCTTCAGCACTGGTTTGTTGAGCTACTGAAAATGGCTCACGCCGCCTTGCTTTGAGTACTGGTGTTGCTGACTCTGGAATCCCCTGTAAATCAATAGAAGCACAACCGACTTCAAAACAATCCTCATAACATCTGCCAGCACCTAGCGCATCATAAAATCCAACGGCAAACTCAATAGCCGCCACATCCCCAATTGCTTGATTCATGCCAACGACATAATCAATATGTTCGTGAATTGCCACTGCCTGAGTTTGTGAATAACAGGCGTTGAGTAAAACACACTCAATTTTGCCTTGAAACAATGCAAATAACCTTGCTAGCGATTCTGTACTCACGAGTTGCACTTGCCCAGAATTATTCTCTAAAGCTAAGCCTGTGCTACCTGAGCCATGCCCAGAAAAGTGAACGATTTCTGGTGAGTATTCTAACAGTGCGAGGCGGAGATCTTCAACTCGTATTGCCCAGGAGGTGACAATTTCAAACTGCTCTCGATTTTTAGCACGTTTTAGTGCCGCCTGAATTTCTCGCACCTCTTGATCTAGACGTAGTTGATCTGTATTTTTAGGGTTGGCTGATAATATTAAAATTTTTTTTTTCATGCTATCTGTTCTCTAACACAGGTTTTGTCCAAAAATAGTCAGTTAATAGATAAATTTGCTAATTTTTTTACTCTTCTAAATCTTAAATAGTTGTGCGTCAAATCAACTTATGCACTTTTCGTCTATAACATCTTCCGATAGAATGTACTTAAGCACTTTCAGCACATTCAAGATCTCCAGGCGGATAGAACCAAACAACATGGCTTGATGGAAATCATCAAGAAAATAATCAACTGAAAAATTTACCCCCAAACAGTTTGCATCTTAAGAACAAAGCCTGGTAAGACATCTTCTCCCGATAGCTGTGTTGGCGATTCTAAAACTTCGACTTCTTTCCCCTGGCGGTAGATTTCTACTCTGCTGGTTTTTCTATCAATCAACCAACCGAGTTTTATTTGATTCTCCATGTATTCTTGCATTTTGTCTTGTGTCTTTCGTAAAGTATCTGATGGCGACATTAACTCTAAGACAAAATCAGGAGCAATTGGGGGAAACTTCTCCTTTTGTGCAGAGGTAAGAGTATCCCATCTTTCTTGTTTAATCCAAGCTACATCTGGTGAACGCTCTGCGCCATTAGGAAGTTTAAAGCCAGTGGAAGAATCAAACACTTTACCTAACTTAGTTTGTCGATTCCA
>CAZZVG010001139.1:0-2874 GCA_964657295.1 Iningainema sp.
GTGAGGAGATATCAGAGGGTGATAGCGTACCTGTCGCAACTTGATATAAAAGCGGCTGAAATAAATGAAAGTTACGTTTATCGATCAGAGTAAGATTTACATTCGCGTTGGCAAGAGTCTTTGCTGTATACAGTCCACCAAAGCCTCCACCAAGGATTACAACATTATGTAGTGCATTATTCTCATGTACAACTACCATAAGAACTATTTCCTTTTGTTAAGAGGGCTGTAACTTTTCTTAACAAAAATCTAGCAGAATTATGATGAGGGTTGCCGCTTATTTAGAACAATTGCAAAAATAATCAAAGTAGTCAAACTTACCGATGACCTGACAGCAGGAGTGTTAAAAATTGCTGCCACGGTGCGGTGTGACCATTATTTTCGCGTCCCCAACCAGCCTAATGACCCGCAATGCTTATCTCTTGCTCGACCATTCGCTATATGTAACAAGGTCGCTACACCTATGAATAAAGAAATGCGATCGCCTAACCGCAAGCAGCGATTCTCACATTTTCAGAGAGTTTGACAGTTCTTCTGGAACTACTGATAGATCGCCATCAACCTGAAGCGGTATCATTGATAAACCGTCTTCAAGCAATAATTGACGCCCGTTATTTCCAAGCAAGTGTTTGACAAATTCCACAGCTCCTGCGTAGTTCTCAACTTTTGTTGGGATGGTCAAACTGTAAAGGATAGGCTCACCAACAATCGTCTGTCCTTGAGCATCCTGGTAGTGAGCTTGTTGATAAAAGTCCTTCTGGCTGGGATCGCCCAGATTAATTTCTACTGGCAGGCTGACATAAGGTAAATCCACATCCTTAACTTCATTAAGATAAAAGAATCCGGCATCCAGATTGCCATCTTTCAGGTATGCAACCAAATCCGCTTCGGGAAATATCTGAGCCTTATTTGTGTCCGAACCAAGGATTGTCTCTTTGATGTCAGATTGGTTGTAGTAAAGTGAAGCTAGTTGCATGACCAAAATAGCGTACACCCCTTTAGGATCAAGGGTAGGATCTGTCCTGCCCAATCGCATCCGAACGTGAGTACGGCACCGCTTGACAGCTATCAGTTATCAGTCAACAAGCAGTTAAACCGTTTCGACAAGCGTTACAATGATACTACATAGCTAACTGTTAACGATGATTTTACAATTTCCGGAGGAAATCCGATCTGAAAAATTGACAAAGATCGTCATGCATATCGAGGCAGAAGTATAGACTCAATTGATGGACAGGATAATGGCTAATGTATCTGCTAGATACTAACATCTGCATTGCACTGCTTAACGAAAATCCCAAGGCAGTTGCTAAATTCAATCCCAGATTTAGCCAATGCTATCTTTCCACAATTGTTCTTTCAGAACTCTATAAAGGTATTTACTGTTCTCAACAGGTTGAAAAAAAATTGGACACTTTAGCACACATAACTGAAGTCTTAACTATTGAACAAGAAGGAGAACAAAAAAATGGTTAGTAGTCTTAAGGAACTCATTGATCAACCAGAACTAGCTGATGCAGACGATCCAGAGGAAATACATACTAAAACTGGAGTGAGTTGGCTGCACTATGAAGCTCTGTTAGCCAAACTGGAGGATAATTCTCATTACCGTATTAACTACTTGGATGGAGTACTAGAAATTGTGTCGCCATCTTTCAGACATGAAGAAATCAAAAGGCGTTTAGCTGCCTTAGTAGATACTTATCTAGATAAACTTGAAATTAAATATACTCCTATGGGGAGTCCTACAGTCAAGAACCGATTGAGGAATGCTGGCGCTGAGCCAGACGAATGTTACTGTTTTGAGGAAAAAAAAGACATCCCAGACTTGGCTATAGAAGTAATTATCACCAGTGGCAGCATTAACAAACTCAAGACTTACCGACGCTTAGGAGTCGCTGAAGTTTGGTTTTGGGAAACCAATCGACTCAAACTTTATCATTTGAGAGAGGAAACACCATTAGAATTTTTAGAAACTCACGGGTATGAACAAATTATGTCAAGTGAGTTCTTGCCAGAACTAAACATATCTTTATTGGAAGAATGCACCTTAATTTCAGACCATGTTCAAGCAAAGAGGGAATTTAGGGAGCGACTGGAAGCGCGAACGCAGCGAAGAAACAGTAAAGATTAGTAGCCGTACTACATGACACTAGACATCTAAGGAATTGGTATACCTGAGAGCCTTAGGCGTCTTTGTCCAAATTCCAAACAGACTCAGACATTTGTGGAAAGCTTATAATTCTATGAAGTTGGAAACTGACCCGTGTTTTGTGTGTTTAGCTGAAGATTGGTTAACTTCGCCTTCACCAACACAACCAAAAGGAGTAACCCAATGTCTGAATACCAAGACTTCATCGCTGTCGCTTCTAAATTGATTGATCGCGACCCTGATGCTAACTGGATATTTCGCTACATCATGGATGGACTTACTGACCACGGATTCAGTACTAAGATGTCTGAAACTTATGCCGTACTTATCATCGGGCAAGAGTTGTTCAATCCCAGTGAAAGCGATTTTACAAATTATCTCAGTAGAGTACACTCAGAGTTTCCACAGCTAAGTCCTCAAGGTCACGCCACAATTCTAGAAGTGACTAGTAAATGCGTTCAAGACTACTATCACCCACAAGTAGATACACAAGAACTGTAGCCAGCAGAAAGCCGCTGTAACTCCTGTAAATAGGTAGGCACAATCCGGCTAGATGATCTGAAAACCCTTATCTCTTCTGCGTAAACCCATCTAGGGTTTAGCTAAGACAGTTAGGAAAGCAGTTGTCCAATTGAATGAACAACTGCTTTCCTAAAATTTTAGTGATTAAAATTAGTCAAAAAAGAAGAGGCGGACGATTAATTTATCGTACACTTTTCGAC
>CAZZVG010001140.1:0-1345 GCA_964657295.1 Iningainema sp.
GTTCTGTGGTAAAAGAGTATAAAATTAGCTTTTTCACCACAAGGATATGAGTGACGTATTAGGTTATATTAAAAACAATACCCAGGAAACGCAGCGATTGGTTGGTCTAAAGTATGAGCAACTAGAACAACTAATAAAGCAGGCGATCGCTTTACATAACCAAAAGCAACAAGACATCGAAGTAAAGAAAGTTAGAATCATAAATAAAGGGGGTGGTCGTAAGGTAAAGCTATCCACTGAAGAGCAAATTCTGTTAACTTTGATATACCTACGACACTTAACAACGTTTCAATTGCTAGGTATTCAGTTTGGTGTGAGTGAATCGACGGCAAATGATACATTTAACTATTGGTTTCCACTACTACAAGAACTCTTACCGTCAAGTTTACTTGAACAAGTAAAAAAAAACGCGAGTGACTATGAGATAGTGCAAGAAATTTTAACGAATTATGAACTAATAGTGGATAGCGCTGAACAGCCAAGAGAGAGACCTGAAGAGTATAAAGAGCAAAAAAAGTATTACTCTGGTAAAAAGAAAACCCATACTTTTAAAAATAAAATTACTGTTCTACCTGATGGTCTAGATATTGTTGATGTAATCGCGGGATTCCCCGGACCGAAAAGTGACATAAATTTGTTTCGTGAAGGAAAGAAAAGCTTTGATAAAAATCAAAAGTTCCAAGGAGATAAAGGTTATGAAGGAGAACCATCAATTAAAACTCCGATAAAAAAGCCAAAAAAAGGAGAATTGACATCGACACAAAAATCGAAAAATAAAGAACTAGCATCTGAAAGAATATTTGTCGAACATTTAATTCGTATGATTAAGATATTTAGAGTCGCTTCGGAAAGATTTAGATTAAATCCAAGTAAATATGAAAAAATAATTATGACAATATGTGGACTCGTAAGATTCCGAATAGGAACCCTAGTTTTTTAAATATAAAACAGCATTATTGTTCCTGATTAAAATTAGCTTACATGGATACTTATTTGTGCCTTATTATCAACATAAACTATCTCAAACCCTGATTTTAGCGTTGAGAGTGGCTAATATTTGCAATTGGCGATCGCCCGTTGAAAGCCAGTCATGGAAGGGTATTAGCATTTTTCGGAGATGTCTAATGTAACCAGACCCAAAATTTGTCAGGGTCTGGAAGCATAACCGAGGATTTTAGTGTCTGAAACCCTTATTATTGCGTGAGGCAATCGGAAACGTGCGCATTCTGCGATATACCCCACAGTACAATACCTTTTGAGACGAGAGTTTATCAAAATATCAGAGCGGAGCGGAGTCAATACGGTTCGGTTAAGAGTTATTGGTGAGGATTATATAAGTGTAGAG
>CAZZVG010001140.1:1355-2870 GCA_964657295.1 Iningainema sp.
CTCTACAGGAATTATCGGTATGTAGATTATCTTATCCGAACCGTATTGGGAGCGGAGTTTCAAAAGAGATCGGAACAGCACTAGTTAAGCAGCAAGAAAAATTATTTGAGTTGTGGCATCGAGTCAGAGATGGAACTTTGGCTCGTTGCGAGTTTCAATTGTTAGTCCAGGAAATTCGCACAGACCTCAAGTCCTCCTTACAGGAAGCAGCCGACCATGAGATTGGTTCCAAGGAAAAGACTCCATTGGCTAAAACTGTCCGCACTTGCCGTCAACTACTGAAAGTTGAACCAGCCTTATGGATGTTTGTGACGGTTGAGGGTGTGGAACCAACTAATAATGCCGCCGAAAGAGCCTTACGTCCTGCGGTGAGGGTGGCGACGTACCAGTTTTGGCTCTCAAACCCAGGCGGGCAGTACTTTTGTGCAAAGGATGTTGACTGTTGTAACTACTCTCAAGTCTCAACATCGAAATATCTTGGATTTTATGACATCTTCTGTGGGTGCTGCACGTAAAGGTAAACCTGCTCCTTCTTTGCTTCCTCAAGTTCCCACTTCTTCCAACCAAGTAATAAATGCTGCTTAATCGCCATTCCTCGTATCCGGTTATTTACCTTATGACGTGCGGAATGTGGGTTACTAACGCACCTAAATTGTTACGGATAATGGTGCGTTACGGCAAAGCTATAGCGCACCCTACATTTAAATAAATCCTTACGGATAAGGGTGCGTTACGGCAAAGCTATAGCGCACCCTACATTTAAAAGAAAACGATGATGAGGATTTGTGTCTAATCATCGCTACGATCGCTTGATGGATATGAGAGAATGACTAAACTGCTCCAGTACCTCTACCGCGTTTGTCATCATCCATTGTTAGGTCGCCACCTTTATCCTCATTCACTTCTCTGAGTTCTTCAATTCGTTGGGCTTTGTCTTCTTCTGCTTGTTGCCGCGCATCACCTGGTACTTCATAATAGATTTCTGGTTCGATCGCGTAGTTGTTCAACAAACCTTCTTTATCCACTGTGTAGCCGTCAGTGGTCCGAATGCTGTCGCCTGGATGGGTTTGGTCGTCAGTAGGCGCCCCTGCCTCTCCCTCTTCTGTAGGCGTTTTTTTGAAAAGGTTTCCTTCTCTTTCCATCCGAGCAGCAGTTTCAGCCGGCGTAATTCCTCTATCGTAATTATTATCTGCAACGCGATCGGATGAATCTACTGCTTTTTTAACTGGTTCATTAGCTGCCATAAATTACGTCCTTGATAAAAAGTTTATCAAAATTGCTTCAAGAACTAGACTAGGTTGACAAATATAAAAAATCTACTATCTTTAGAAGTGACTTCTGATCAACAGCTAAACTACTTTTTCTATCTTTAGATACATTATAGGAATCATATTTTATTTTTGAAATATATGTAGGGTGGGCACTGCCCACCAGATGCCAATACTGCTCGCTTAAGCAAAGAAGATCTGAACATCCCACGCCAGTCGCCTACGGAGGGAAACCCTCCTGCAGCGC
>CAZZVG010001141.1:0-2860 GCA_964657295.1 Iningainema sp.
TTGTCACAGCTTCCAGAGGACTTAGCTTTCTAATTTTTTACATCGAACTCAGGTTTTATCAACGTCGTTTCTCCAGTTTAGCAACTCGTGCCTGTAACGCATTCACATCTTGCCTGGTTTCTATTACCAGAGTTGCAAGTCTGTCGAACATGCGATCGCGTTCTTGGGAAGACACATTTCCTCTCGAACGCGGCAACGATGGGAAAATCTGCCCTCTTGCAGATGGAGACTGACGGCTTGAACCCAACTGAGACTCTATCTGATTTATCCGCGACTCTAAACCCCGCACATCCATTTCCAAGCTACCGACTCGAGGATCAACAGCCTGAGATAAAGCAGTCTTGGAAAATAAATCACCCCAAATAAAAACAACCAAAAATAGAGCTAATATTATCAGCTCAATACGTTTCATTCCTAACTCCTAACTTTCAAATGTCAGATTCTAAGTCAGAAAATAGAGTCAAATAATCAATGTTGTCACTATTTTCTCCCTCTTTGACCTCAAACGTAACGTTACACGCTTGCGTTTGTTTGAGTGCTTCTACACACACTTTAGCAACATCCTCTCGGCTAATTTTTCCCCTGATATTGTCACCTTGCTCGAAAATTAACTTTTTGCCTCCTGCTTCCTCAGTCAAAGCACAAGGTCTAATGATTGTATATGGAATTTTACTTTTTCTTAAAACGTCTTCTCCCTTCAATTTCCATGTGAGAATTCCTCCCAACTGCTCATTTAACTTGACGGCTGGTGGTTCTTCATCTAAATTAATTCCCGGACGACCGGGACGAGTTACACCTGCTGAACTCACAAGGATAAACTGTGGTAGAATCTCCCCACCATAAGCTTTAATTGATTCTACTTGTAAAGCAAAACTGCCAGGTGAAAAATGCGGATTTAAAGTGCTATCGTACTCAAACTTACTCAACATAAGTTGTAGAGAACGAATTTTACTAGTATCAATTGGCGGACAATCTTTCGCAGTTTTGGCACGAAATACTGGAATTAAATCTGTAAAAGAGACGCGAACATCTATCCAGGTATCTGCTACGGTATCAAAAGAGTAGCTGTAGGCAACACTATCCCATTGTGTATCTGTACGGAGAAAGAATTTGTAACGCTTGCCGTCACCTTTAACCCGCAATTTTACACCTGTATAACCAGATAGATTGAAAGGCGGGTCAAAATTTCTAGTTCTTACAGATACAAACCCTCCAGAATTGGCAGTAGAGACATTGCCAGCAAACAAAGCAGCCGATTCAACAAATTGGATACTACTTTCACTCACACCACCCATGACAACATCATCAACAGCACCCCAAGTATTTTTTAGTTCTATGGATGGATTTGTGAAATTAAATAATAGTTTTTCATCTGGTTTAGGAAGACTTTTAGCAGCAGCTTCTACCAAATTTTTGACACCGTGATATTCGACATTTTCTGGAGTATCGCCGACAATTTCTGGCTGATAAAATTTGACACCTTGATAGTATTTAGCCCGTTCGGGAGTGTCTCCCTCTACTGGTTGTACACGCACTGCCGTGCAACAAACGATCGCTTGAATATTTGCCATCACAGGAGTCAACGTTTCTCTTGACGTGATATCCGCCACAACGATGTCAACTCCACCATCAAAGAGCGATCGCGCTTTATCAATGTCTCGTACCAGACACCGCACTTTATAACCTTGTTCAATAAGTCGCCGCACCACTCGCTTACCGAGTCCACCTGTTGCACCAGCTACCAGTATAACGCCCACTTGTTTTGCTCCATCATTGTCTTTATTATCTTGATGATCTGTAAACCACTCCTGTACCCAATTGAGGAAAGGAATAACCTCGAAGTAAGTCAGGGTTTGGAAAAATCTACCTAAGTCCCATTGAGAGCGATTTTGGTCAAACATACTCACACTGTATTTCAGAATCTGGACTAGGTGCTGGGTTTGTCAAACTCATTCCCCTTGTTCAAGCATTTCAAATTCTTAATTCCTCACTGTCAACTACTTAGTTGCTCTACTTCAGGTATAGATAAACCAGTTAACCCAGCAGCTTGTTCTACTGTCATCCCTATCTGAAGTAAATTGCGTGCCGTCTGTTGTAGCTGTGACTGTAGTTGTTGCAACTGCGACTCTGCCGACTCTGCCCGGAGACGTTCCTGTTCTTCATGAGTTGGGAGCAATTCTCCCTTCAAAGTTGCCCAGCGCAACCAAGTTGCATCAATACCTTTGTAGCTACCCTGCCAACGTTGCAATGCCAACCCTAATGAATGACTCACTAACTGGTTCTGTTCGTCTGGAATTAGGGGTTGGTAAATTCCTTTTTCGATCAAGAAACCAGCCCAATCATCTGGGTTGAAGGGATCAAACCAGAAATATTCTGATACCCGTAATTGATTTTGATAAATTAGCTTTTTCTCATTCTTGTCTTGTTCTCTGGTGCTGTCTGACAGCAATTCAATAACTACATCTGGGGCTTTACCCTCTTCCCAGACAACCCAACTGCGACGTTCTCCCTTAGGAACTCCCAACACCGCAAAAAAGTCTGGTCCACGAAAGTCTTGGTTTTTTACCTGCATTAGGCTGTAGTATACAAACATATTGCCGCCGATAAACCCATCCTCTCGTTGTGCCAACCAAACCATTAAGGCATCAATGAGCAAATCCATTTGAGTTTTATGCCGTGGGCTTTCCATTGGCACTCCATCATCGTCAGGCAGTTCTGCCTGGGTTGGCGGTAGTGTTACGTATGGTGCAGCTAAAGTAGTAGTTTCTGACATAGCTTTTCTGTGGTTGCATACCCAGTGCTGACTCTTCTATGTTACTTGATCGCATGGACGCGGGTGCGATACGGCGATACCGCCGTG
>CAZZVG010001142.1:0-2859 GCA_964657295.1 Iningainema sp.
AAAGCCTCAATGTTCAATTTGTTCCGTTTACCAGGACATAAATTCGGGAGGACAAATGGTTCTTGGTAGGGAGCAACGTACTGCCCTTGTGTTCGCCCCAAAGACAAGGGTTTTATTGAACATTGGGGCACAACCTCTGGGGCAGAAGCGTAATAGATGCTACCTGGACTACTAGCCAATTTTTGCAGCGCTTGGGTGGTAGTGGAAACATACTCCACCTTAGGTCCAAAAGCTTGACCGCCCAAGATGTCTTGGGCAAATAGTTCGACGGTACCACCATCAGTGATGCGCCGAGAATAAGCGAGGATCGGGACATTGGGACCACCCAACTGGTTCCAATTCGTTGTTTTACCAGTATAAATAGACCGTAGCTGGTCGATGGTTAGTCCAGGAATATTCAGGTTGGGGTTAACTGCGACTGCCAAACCATCAATTGCCACGGGAATCTCTTTGAGAGCGATTCCTCTTAGTTGGGCACGTTTTATTTCAGAGTCGAGAATAGGTCGTCAGCGACTCCGCTCTTAAGAGACGGAGCATCAAGCAAGCGCTTCGATGTTCTGGGTATTCAGGCATAGCTGACCCGATGGCTTGAACTAGTTTCAAGCAGCCGATACGAGTAAGCGTTTAAGTTCCTACTCTGGGATACGCAGCCAGTCCCACGACTCTAGAACCAGATGGTTAACCAGTTTTATGGAGTTAAGACAGTGCCATTTGGAAAGTACCGACTCGTATCAACGTCAAGGCTAACATCACCCAGCAATGGAGGGACTTTATGTCCAAAGTTTTTGTAATTGATACTGAAAAACGACCACTAGATCCAGTACATCCAGCCCAAGCGCGGCAACTTTTAAGGAATGGTAAAGCGGCAGTTTTCCGAAGATTCCCGTTCACCTTAATCCTCAAGGAATCCCGCCATGACGCGATCTTTCAGCCACTCAGAATCAAGATTGACCCTGGCGCAAAACATACCGGAATTGCAATTGTTGACGATGCTACGGGCGAAGTTGTATTTGCGGCAGAACTTCAACACCGAGGCTTTGCAATTAAAGAATCCCTGCTATCTCGTAGACAGCTACGTAGAGGTAGAAGAAACCGCAAAACTCGTTATCGCCAACCTCACATACACGAATGGTCAAGGAAAGGAAACAAAATGCCATCTCCCAAGCAACGTCGGGATGGTTGGTTGCCACCAAGCTTAATGAGTCGAGTTCACAATATTGAAACTTGGGTCAAACGACTAAGCAAATATGCAAACATCACTGCCATTTCTCAAGAGTTAGTGAAGTTCGACACACAAATCATGCAGAATCCTGAAATTCAGGGTAACGAATATCAACAAGGTACTTTAGCCGGGTACGAAACCCGTCAATACCTGTTATAAAAATGGGGTAGAGACTGCGCCTACTGCGGAAAACCAGGACTTAAATTACAGGTTGAACATATTCAACCAAGAGCTAAGGGTGGGTCTAATCGCATCTCAAATCTGACGTTAAGTTGTGAAAGTTGTAATCTCAAAAAAGGGACTCAAGACATTAAAGATTTTCTAAAAAAAGACCCAGAACGGTTAAAGAAAATACTAGCCCAAGCATATATTCCAATGGCTGATACTGCTGCCGTAAATGCAACTCGTTTCAAATTATTAGAAACACTGAAAGCTACAGGTAACCCGATGGAGACGGGTTCAGGCGGTTTAACCAAGTTTAATCGAACAAATCAAAATCTTGATAAAACACATTGGATTGACGCTGCTTGTGTTGGAAAATCAACACCAGAAAAACTCAATATTAAGGGCGTGAAAGTTTTAACAATTAAAGCAACAGGTCATGGTTCTAGACAATCATGTGGTACTGATAAATTTGGCTTTCCCACACGGCATTCTTCTAGAAAAAAAATACATTTTGGCTTCCAGACTGGCGACATCGTTAAAGCAGTTGTCAAAAAAGGTAAAAAGATAGGTACGTACATTGGAAGAATCGCTACTCGCGCCACTGGAAGTTTCAACATCTCAACCAAGCTTGAAAAAGTACAAGGGATTTCTCATAAAAACTGTAAACTTATTCACTCAAAAGATGGCTATGGCTACACGATGAGCGTTTGACGGCGGTTAAAACCGCTCGCGTCGTGTTTCATCCCCGAACTGAAGTTGCGGGGTTTCCACACTTCCCGATTTTGTAGGTGAAGATTGGGCAAACGCGAGTTGCCCATCTATCAACGACTGTATGCCGGTACCAGAACCGGGATTACCGCCACTGGGTTCGACATAACGCAGCCGAAACTCTTGCCGCACTGCTTGAATTGCTGGATCAACTGTTACTGTACGTTCGCTCATTTTTAACGTGCAAGATTTAATTAAGCCTTACAGGTCTTGTAATCCAGGCAATGCTATCGATTCAGGCATTTTTGTCTCCCACAGAGCTTTTGGCTATTTTATGATTTATGCTATCGCTGTGCCTTCAATAATCGCCTCTGGAAACCTTCTGTGATAGTCATAAATTTTACTTACAAATAACGGTTTACTGAAAAATATCTTTTTTCCTTTTGTATTAAGGCTTTAATTCCCCTTTAGTTTTCAAAATAAGCGAACGCACAGCTGTTAGTCGAATCGGTGCCCAAGAGGTACTGCCTCCGTAGTTGAATAATCCTGTGGGGACATTTTGTATAGAGGCGAAATTATTGGCGCTAGGTTCTCCGGGTCTTGCTTGAGGCGAGTCGAAAGTACTTGAAATGGAATTAGTGGGTTGGGGACTATTGATTTTATTAAGGTCAAGAGGAAACTTTCTGGTAAACCACCAAAAGCCGCCAGCTATCAGCCCAACTGTAATAAATAGGGATAATATCAGGATTGGTGTTTCGTTTTTT
>CAZZVG010001143.1:0-2855 GCA_964657295.1 Iningainema sp.
TACTCCCCACTCCCCACTCCCTACTCCCCCTACATCCAAGACACGATGGCGATCGCGGTCTAGCGGTGCCCAACGATTTGGTTCAGAGTTGGTAAAAATGACAACGCTCTTAACTTGCAAAGCTGCTGCTAAATGTGATACACCAGTATCATTGCAAACCAGCAATGTCGCATGACTTAAAAGCTCTGCCATTGCGCCCAAGCTGGTACGACCAGCCAAATTAATTGGTTGTGCTTGCATCATCTCTGCCACAGTCTTTGTTAAATTCGCTTCTGTTGCTGTGCCAGTAATCACTACCTGGAAACCACGAGCAGCAATCAGATCAGCGACAACGGCAAAATTTTCTGGCGACCAACATCTTTCAGGCACACTTGCTCCAGGGTGAACACAGATATACTTTCCTTTTTGGAGGCGCCGCACTTCTTCAACTGTGTACAAATCTGAAGAATCCTGTTTACATAAGGGAAATTCCAGTTCATCGCCCTGAAGTGGGATTTCCAAATAGTTCATTAAGCGTAGGTGACGCCATATCTCTGGTTCATCGCTTGGATACGGCAGAAAGTAATCTGGATCTGGACAGTAATGACCAGGCAGATAAAAACCGGCGTTGACCCTCGCGCCAAGTAAGACAATAAAGGAATTGCTGACAATACCACTACCGTGCATTTGCAATGCCAAGTCAAAGCGTTGCTGCTGGACGCTGGCAAAGAACTCTGGTAATTTGTGAACGGGTGGTGGTACTTCTGGAATGCCTGGATAGCCTGGAAATTCTAAGAAGTCATCAAGGTAATGGCTAAAACGTTCTACGAAAGAACGCGCCCACGCCAGACCAATAAGGGTAATTTGGGCTTCTGGGAAAGCTGCACGTAGTGCTCTCCAAGCTGGTACAGCACAAAGTAGATCGCCTAATCCAGGAAGCGATCGCACAATCGCTATGCGAGCGATCGGTAGATGCTCACTGAGTCGATGTCCATCTGCCAAGTATTACACCTTCTAGGGAGCCAGCTCACCTTGGGGGGGGTTCCCGACTTGAGGCGACTGGCGTGTGACTACTTTAACATTACTCAGCCTCACAGCCCAGTTCATTAGGCATTTGACCAAATAATTTTTGCCTTTTACTCATTGTAATTGTGCAAATGCATAAAAAGAGTGGGGACGCTGGGGGGAGCAGTAAAAGTTTTGGTGGCGATGAGGTGAGAAACAACCTTTTTGGGAAAAATAAGGGAGCAGAAAGTAAATCACTTTTAACAAAACGAAGTATCCCACTGTAAACAGTGAATTTAACCCAAACAGCCGAACCATTCGTGATGATAATTGGAACTCATGACCTGCGCTTGGTCGCACTTTCTCTGTTGATTGCCGTGCTAGCCTCCTATACAGCACTGGAACTGGTCGGCAGAGTCACAGTCGCACTTTCTCAGGCTCGCAT
The DNA here is from genome assembly GCA_964657295.1 of Iningainema sp. Classification (GTDB taxonomy): domain Bacteria; phylum Cyanobacteriota; class Cyanobacteriia; order Cyanobacteriales; family Nostocaceae; genus Rhizonema. The sequence continues at coordinate 1,430 of CAZZVG010001143.1, forward strand.
TATTTGGCTGACTGTTGGTGCAATAACTATGGGAATTGGCATCTGGTCAATGCACTTCGTGGGGATGCTAGCTTTCAGTTTGCCTGTACCCATTAACTACGATGTCCCGACTGTGCTACTGTCAATGTTGGCAGCGGTAATTGCCTCCTTTGCGGCACTACTATTGGCGAGTCGCGATCGCCTCAACCGACTCCAACTGCTAGGTGGTTGTGTCTTCATGGGGCTAGGGATCGCTTCCATGCACTACATCGGGATGGTGGCTATGCGGGTTCCAGCATTCTTGTATTACAACCATCTGTTGGTAGCGCTATCAGTGGTCATTGCTATCAGTGCATCTTGTGTGGCGTTATGGTTAGCGTTTGAACTGCGGAGTCTGACGACTTGGAACTGGCACAAACTTTTGAGCGCCGTTGTGATGGGAGGGGCAATTGGTGGGATGCATTATACCGCAATGGCGGCAGCGCACTTCACACGGGTTTTGGGACTTCGACCTACTCCCGACTACACTTTGGACAAGAACGCGCTAGCAATTACCGTTGGCATGACCACACTCGTCATCTTGGGTTCAATACTGCTAATTTCCCAGGTAAATCAGCGCCGATCTGTTCAAGTTAAGGCTCAGGAACTGCTACAGAAAGTTATTCTCAAGATGCATGTTGGTGTGCTGTTGCTGGGACCGCAGTGGGAAATCCACCTAAGTAACCCAGCGGCTTGTGTTCTACTGGGTCGAACAGAAAGTCAATTGCTCGGCACGATCGCCTTTACAACCGATTGGGATGTGATTCACTCTGATGACACCCCTTTCCCCAATGAAACCTTCTCGGTGTCACAGGTACTGCAAACTAAGTGTGCATTACACAATGTTGTCGTAGGTATATATCGTCCGCTCTCCCAAGACCGGGTATGGTTGCTAGTAAATGCCGAGCCGCAAATAAAGGCAGATGGCAGTGTCGAGCAAGTTATCTGCACCTTGAGCGAGCTGACCGAGCGCCAGCAGGCAGAGTCAGAGCGATTGCAATTAGCCAATCACATAAAATTGCTGCTGGAATCGACAGAAGAAGGCATTTATGGCATCGATTTGCAAGGATGCTGTACGTTCATTAACACGAACGGAGCCAAGATGCTCGGTTACAAACCCGATGAGGTCATAGGTCGGGATATGCACAAGTTAATCCATCATAGTTATAGTGATGGCTCCCCCTACGCCAATCCTCTGTGTCCAATTTTTCGGGCTTTTCGCATCGGACAAAGTTGCCGTGTGGAGAGCGAAGTTTTATGGCGTTTGGATGGGACTGCTTTCGCCGCCGAGTATTCTTCTTATCCAATAATCGAGAGCCTTGACATCAAAGGTGCTGTTGTGACCTTCCGCGATATTACAAAGCGTAAACGGGCAGAGGAAGCATTGCGACAGTCGGAAACACAATTG
>CAZZVG010001144.1:0-2844 GCA_964657295.1 Iningainema sp.
ATGCTGCTTTTTACACTTTCACTTGTGTTACAAACTGAAGTGCGGAATGTGGGTTTTAAAAATGGCATCTTCTTTTATGGCTCGGCGTGACTCCCCCACACTGCGGCTATCGGGTAAATTTCACCAACGGCTTAGTCATCAGTTGCTGTTTTGGCGGGTGCGGGTATCGGCGGTTTGTCTAGCAATGCTATTTTGGCAGTGCGATCGCCACAACGTCAGTTGTCAGTCGGCGGTGTCTCGCGATTGCCAACCTTATAGCTACCATTTTTTTTCGCGCCGATCCTTGTAGCTGGGTCAAAGCGACAAAATCACATCCCGGTGTCTGTTGTTCGTCCGGCTAGTCCATAGCAACGACAGGACAGCCTAAAATTTGCACAGTTCCTCACGATTTGGCGCAATAGTTACCACGGTTTTTCATTTAGTAAAATTATGTCGTTATCGTGGCTGTGCGATCGTCACAAAAAAATCAAAGTATATAAAAATACTCAATAATAAAAGCGTACTGAAATTTTCTCCCCAGAAAACCACAAAATTAATCCCCACCACAATTGGGCATGAGGGGGGACTAGATCATCTATTTTTTGGTGGGACTGTTTTAACGCAAAACTTCTATTCTCAATAACCTTTGGCGATCGCAAAGGCTAAAACGCTTACTAAACTTATTTATGATTCTGCCCAATAAAGAGTGGGAATCAATGTTGGATTACTTTGATAAAGCAATTCCATTACTGCTTCATAATCGAATTCTCCACTATTAAAATTTGAGATTATTTGCTCGGCATTCTTTGTATATTTGCCGTCAGTGGATACAAATTCTGTTTGCCACCAGTTTTTATCTAAAATAAGTGGGAGATAATTTTCTTTACTAACAGGGTCAAGAATATTTGCAAAAAATTCCGATGCTCTTTGATAATCCTTACTTGGAAGTAGCCAATGTACCAAATTTTGTTTCTCTTTGCGTAAGATGAAAGATTTATAATCTTCATCAAATTCTAAATATTTTTCTGACAGTTTTTTGGCTTCCAGCATTTCTTCACTATTGCTTGGAAATAACCAGCTTCTTTTGGCTCCGAAGAATAATATGCTGGCTTCGAGTACCTCATCTGGGATTGACTTATATTGCTTGGAAAGAAACGGCGCTGATAAAAATACACTCCTTCTATCATCTCTCATGAGCAGACCCCATTATTTTTTCATCAGTTTAGCATCTCTGATGCTCTAAGACACTTTCTAATATAAGAGCGAAAGTTCCGCAAAATTACGCAAGAATTATCTCCACAAGGAAAATAAATTAGATATTTTTTATACTTAAAAAGTTAACAATATTACGTAGATAGCGAAAAACCCTCCTACCTTAGCTAGTAAGAGAGTCAAGTATTGTTTTTTATTTTCCAGTGCCTACAACCCCCTTACTCCTCTAATTCAATTGCTTCTTGATACCATTAAACTTCTAAATCTGGTATTTTTATATCGAATTTCGCAGGGAGAGTAATAATAATAATACCAATATCAATGCCCCCCACGCAACAGAGCAGTTCTTCATCAGCGAGGAGTTCTTTAGGGTCTATGACGGGCAATGAGGTGCTTTTGTCTGTTGTGTTGTTTTGTTTGTTTCCCATGTTGTATGCTGAAATTGTGATTTGTTAAAGATTTTAACTGAAGTTCAAGTAAATCTCAAACTTTTTTTTCAAAGGGTGATCTCTAACAAACGAGTCAGTAAAACCCCTAGCTGCGCGGTTGAGAGGTAGCTAGGGTACTGCGTATGAGATTGTTACGATTTTATTTTTTGGTTGTGTAAGTGTGGTTTATTTTTGGTGTAGATCTTGTAAAGTTTCATCGTTATTTATTAGATGTGGTCATCTCGAATAACCTTAGGTTTTTTGAGTCTTCAGACCCGCACCTTCCAAAAATTTCTCATTGATTGACTTAAGAATATTTTGAATATTCGCTTGCCCGTGGCGCTTATTGTAGTAGGTTTCAACCTTACTTGGATCTTTTGAATTCCCCATACCATATTTACCGTGATAGCTAATGATTTCCGAAGCATGAGCTTTAATCCAATCTCCCACTAGCAGCCCGTTAACTCCTGAAAGCTCTCTGAGTGCCAAGTTGGTGATAGCTAGTCGGTCATTATCCCCAGTTGCGATCGCGTCATTGTAAGAGCAAATTGCTTGAAAGCTACGACGGATTTTTTCGTTAGCAGCGCCACTCGCTTTACTACCCCATAGGTCTTCATTGCTCTTGGCTTCCCAGTCAATCACTTCTTTAACTGGTGGTGTGGTCTTAGGTTGGATTACAGGATCGGCGGTTGGGACTGTTATCTGTTGTGGTTGCTGAATTGGTAAGTTGGCTAGAGCCACTCTGACAGCTTCCCCTACTTGCTCCTGAACCAACTGCTGCAAGAACGCTTTCAAGTCGCTTGTATTGAGTGTTATTTCTTGAGGTTGATTAGTTTCCATGCTGGTTTTCTCCTGTTGTAACTGGTTGACTTGTTGAAATAACTGGTTATTAGTTCCTTGTAGCTGGTTAACTTGGCGCTCTAACTGAGAAATCTGTCCTCTGGCTTCTAGTAGTTCCTTAGCTACATCAATTTTTTGTTGATGGGACTCAATCAACATTGCAATAACAGCTTGCTGATTTGGTAACTGCAAGTCCTGTTGAATTTGCTTGATAAACTCGAAAGCCACTTCAGAAACACGTACTTGAGCCGTTTTTTCCTTTTGTGGCGCTGGCGGGAATCCAACAGGCTTGGGGCAGTAATAATCCGCATAACCTATGCTGGTAGCGATAGCTTGTAGTTCTTTATCTGTAGGCTTTTCTTTGACAAAATGACCTAGCAATTGG
>CAZZVG010001145.1:0-2837 GCA_964657295.1 Iningainema sp.
AGAGGGGCAGGGGGGAGAGGGCGTTTTGTATGTGACTAGAACGAGAACCGCTATAAGCAGGCATCGCATTGAAAGCTCTCGGACTCCAGGGAATGTAGGCTAAATCATTGATGAGTATTTATTATACGATAGAGCTACACTCCCTTGATTGTTCTTGCTTTTAATTATGTAGTTTCTACTAATATGCAACCAATGCCCTTTGCAATCAAGCCTCTGCCTTTATTTGTAATCTTACACCCGACGAATGCATATGACAAAATGGCAATGTGTGAAGCAATGTGGAGCCTGCTGTCATCTTAACCCAGCAGATCGCCCGGACTTGGAGGAGTATCTATCCTCAGCAGAACTGGAACTTTATCTCAGCATGGTAGGTGAGGGAGGATGGTGTATAAATTACGATATCGATTTGCGAGAATGTCGCATCTACCAAAATCGTCCGCGTTTCTGTCGTGTGGAATCAGAAGTTTTTCAGGATATGTACGGCATTAACCCAGAAGAGTTAAATGATTTTGCAATTGATTGCTGTCGCCAGCAAATAGAAGGGGTTTATGGCGATCGCAGTCTGGAAATGCTGCGTTTTGACAAAGCTGTGGGTTTTGATTTGAGCTGAGCGGTAGGAGATTCAGTTGCAATTTCGCAAAAAAGCTGACAAAATGAGAAGAATATGAAAAAAACTAGAAGCATTGCTCGTGGAACTTGACACTGCAACCTCAAGCTATAGTGAATCTCACTTGGAAAGCCAAGCGGAAACAGAAAAATGTAATAAATACTACTCTGAGATAGGGTTTTCTGCTGAAGAACAGCCTCAGGCAGAAGAGTCCTTATCAACTGAGAGTGTATCATCCGTAGATAGCGATTGCCCAAGGGGCAGCAGCAAAGCTGATCGCAATGGCCAAAGGCAATCCATTTTAGCCACTTTTAGCACTACCTTCTTGACGATTTTTCTAGCCGAAATTGGCGATAAAACACAGCTATCCACTCTGCTGATGAGTGCCCAATCTCATTCTCCGTGGATAGTTTTTCTAGGTTCTGGGGTTGCACTGGTGACGACAAGTTTATTGGGTGTGGTTTTGGGCAGTTGGATAAGTAAGCGCCTTTCACCTAAAACTGTAGAGAAAGGTGCGGGGATCATGATGCTGCTCATTTCCCTGCTTCTATTTTGGGATGTGCTTCAATTGTAGTGTTCAAGTTAATGGAGTGTATCATTCGCCACTCACTAGCTTGAGTGTAGTCTAACCAGCTAAAAAGAGTAATAATTATGGATTGGCACCTTTTAGGATTAAGCTTTATTACAGTTTTTTTGTCAGAATTAGGTGATAAAAGTCAATTAGCGGCGATCGCGCTTTCGGGAAGCTGCCAATCTCCCCGCGTTGTATTTTTTGGGGCAGCCACTGCTCTAGTGTTAACTAGCTTGTTAGGAGCATTAGCAGGGGGAGCAGTGGCAGAGTTATTACCCACACGGTTGTTGAAAGCGATCGCAGCGGTAGGTTTTGCCATACTCGCTGTACGCTTGTTGTTCTTTAACAGTGATGAGCCTTCGACATAGCTGTTAAAGAACAACAAATACCTAAGTGCTTGCTAATTGCTATTTCAAAGAGCGCAGCGTAAACATATATGGAAATCTTAGTCTTGAGCAAATCATAATTAGGGCAATAGGTGCGTAAATACCAATTGCTGTTTCAAATAGAAAATGCGTCAAGGGTTCTGTAAAACCAAACAATTTTTGCAGCGCAATCCGAAAAACAGATACAACAATAGTATGAGCGAGAAAAATTTCTAAAGAAAATATTCCCCAATTTTTCACAAAGCTGAGAACATTCCACTTCTCCAGTGCCATAGATAAAGTCACTGATGCAGTAATGCCAAGCATTGCCAGTAAGGGAATTGCAATCACATTTTCTGCAAGTTGCAATTGAACTGCTAGCCCAACTGCTAAATATCCACCTAAAGTTATTAATACTAAAGCAAAAAGCTTAATTCGATTAAGAATTGATAGAAAATTACCACTACCGACAATAGCCCCTAAAGCAAAATAAATAGCGTGACGGCGAACTAAATACAACACCGACCAAGGACCAAAGTTAATATCGAAAACATACGCACAGTAAAGCAGAACAGAAAAAATCAAGAATGAGTTTGGAGATAGTTTCAGCTTAGAGAGTATTCCATAAACAAGCAGGATCACAAAGAGAGTGTAAAGGAACCAAAATTGTTGAATCGGCTGATAGCCAATTTTCCAAAGATCCGCTACTGTGGTGGGGTGATTGCTATATTTTGATGCCCAGATTTGGATGACGCTCTGTAGTATTGACCACACGAAATAGGGGTAGGCGATGACATACAGCTTGTCGAGGACAAAAACTTTCAAAGGTTTGGAGAGCGATCGCTGCACAAACAAACCGGAGATGAAAAAGAACATCGGCATGTGAAAGGCATAAATCCACTGATCAACAAAGCTCAACCACGGGGATGGCTTGATGATTGAACTGCTGAGCAAACCTCGGAGGACGTGTCCAACGACTACCAAAAATATCCCAATCCCTTTGGCATAATCGACCCAATGCAATCGTTCCCGTGTTGGGGGACGATGAAGCTTGACGACATTATTTTCACTCTTTTGGTTGGTATAATTCAACGAGGCGCTTGGAGTTGCCGCCTTTTTTAATTTGCGATCAACAGAGTCTTCTATAGCTAATATCTGAAATGGCAGTAAATGCCAGATGGATTGCATATGTCTAGAGAATTGCATGAATTGGTACCCCAAACCCTAAATAACTCCGAATAAATAGAGACAAAGTCAGTAACCACACAAAAAAGGCAGTAAACTGAATATCCTG
>CAZZVG010001146.1:0-2835 GCA_964657295.1 Iningainema sp.
TGACTTCCCCGTTCGCGGAGCGTCTCCCCTTGGGAGAAGCGACTGACTCCTGTATTCTTTTTCAATTTGGTACCTTACTGCCAAGGAGAAGAAATCGCTGTAATCCCAAAAACCTCTGTCGCCTCTAGGCGAATTGCCGATTTGCCACAATGAGGACATGCTGGCTCAAGTCTTTGTAAATTCCCATCTGAGTGGCACTGGGCGATTATTCCTTGCCGACAGTGGTAGCACTCAAAAATAACTCGTCTAACTGGCTTGTCGCAATCGAGAAATACCATCTTTTGGCACTTAGATGGTGGTAATTCTTGTTGATCATCTGATGCCTCACGGCGCTTTGGTCGTTCGATGGGTGTTTTCATTGCCCCTCCGGAGTTGAAATTGTTGTAGGCTAGATTAGTTTAGATCGGCAAAAATTAAAATCTATTGACAAAAAATGAGATGTAAAAGCTTTCCCTCTTGTCTCATTGTGCCACGCGATCGCTAACTTCCGAAAACCTTTCCGCTCAATATGGTTTCCCCGATATTAATGTCTAAAATAGAACTAACATCATTATATTCTAAATTCTAACTCCTGGTTTTCACCTTCTATTTTGAGAGGCTGGGTGATGCTCATGGCAACACCTTTTTCGTAATAAGCTGCTTCGTTGATGAACACTGGATATGCCGTTGAGTTACTACAGTAAGTAATTTCCTCACCATCAAATGTTAAAAACATTGGCTCACCAGGATGCAGGGGTTCATAATCTCGAAATTGCAACTGAGGATGAATCATTGCCCTGATTTCTCCAGATTCATTTCTCGGATAATCAATCACCTGAATATATCGATAAACAATGAGTGAATCTTGAACTTTCAATGGCATTCCTTTGTTATATGCTTCCAAGTAGTCAAGAACTTCTCCTACGAGTTCTTCAGTTTGCTGAAATAAAGTTGCATTCAATACACCTTGAGCAACTGCACCGACTTCAATAGTACAGCCCAATTTGCAAATGGAGTCTAGATAGGGGCTATCTTGATTTCTGATTGGTGAATAAAGGACTTTGACACTGGGATTTACATAACTCAGATACGCAGCTAAACGCAGGTTAAATGAATGTTTGCTCCCCAAAATTATTGTTAACCCCATATTGGCTGTTGTGCTGTGCAAATCGACAACAAAATTAGCTTCTAATCTACCTCCAGTTCCAAAAGTTTGATATATAACCTTAGCCCGTTGCGCTTCGTAACTCGACAGACGATAATCTTCAAGGTCCTGGCGGCGAAAACAACGATTGAGATCGGTATCTACATATCGTTTCCCCATTTCATGTGCTTTGGGATTAGCTAATATGGTTTGACTTTCAAAGCTTGATCGCTCAATTAACTTCGGTATTCGCTCAAATTTTTTGATGAGGTGAATTCCTGTAAGTTCGTTTCCGTGCGTTCCACCAACAATAACTACACGCTTAATTTGATTCATAATTGCTAATTGCTAGTCAGGATTCAGATCATGTTAGCTAGAATAGTTCGATTCTGTATACTTATCATTAAAGCACCAGAGCCACACCCCTTACCTCCCCGAACACCAAGAGGGTTCTCGCGCTTAGCGAGAAGTCTTAGCGGCGACTTATTTGTGATCTCTTTTCCCCAACGCTCATTTGCCTGCACTGGCATCTCCGTCTTCTCAAAAATACGCTATCTGAAGCTCAAGGACACAACAGCACTGGCTGCCGTTGTACCATAGGAGCTCGATGGGGTGCAGTGTCTGGGGTTTGTATAAGTGATTATTCCGACTGTATATCAGATCTAAAGTTGAGTTAGATGGTACCTGTACAGAGGGGCTTTTACTCATATTTGAGTAGTGAAAGCTCTATCTGTTACTTGTTGCATAATCTTATAATAGATATATTAGATAACACTCGGTTAAAGTCTAGTGAATAATCGGAGCTTTGGAAAATGGATAACGCTCTTGGTAGGAGGAAGGAAAATCTCCAAGCATCAATTCGTCGCCATCGCGACATTCTCACCTCTACCTACCATTTGTGATAAGTACCAAAGCAGAAATTATTCAAGCCATCAAAGACTATTGTAATGGGAGGATGGGTTCCATTGACTTCTAACACACTTCTACAACGAATACATCAATATCAACATCTGCGTGATTTACGAAACAAATTGTTACGTCTTCACGCTTGTTTACTTAAGACAGAACGCACTATTTACGAACAGGTTCGTGGACGAGTAACGAGTGGAGAACTTCTTCAACTCGTTATTAAGCACGAACAATTTGCTTGGCTGCACAGCATTTCTAGGCTTGTTGTGCAAATTGATGAAATGCTTTCAGCAGATGAACCTGTATCACTAGACGATGTTCAAAATTTGATTGCTGATGCTCGAATGCTGATTGTGCCTTCAGAGGTAGGTAATACATTTGCCAGAAAATACTACTCTGCTCTGCAAAGTGAACCTGACGTTGTGTTAGCACATGCTGATGTATCAGCGCTTCTTACACAAAGCAAAAAACTGCAATAGTATACATTAGTGTATCCTATTATGTCAACAGGCGATCATCAATCGAGACGCGCCACGCTGCGTCTCGATCTAATTTTCTCCAAAGGTCTATCTTTTCAAGGATGTCTGCAATACGGAAGTTGAAAAACTAAATTATAGAGGGCACCTTCACCACTGATGAACAGCTTGTCTTACTTTTACAAGGGCGATACGGCATCGCCTAGTAATATGATGTCCATCAAATCAGCCATAATCACTGAACCCCACCCCGCCAAAGCTGTGCTTTGTCTCCCCTCCCCCTTCGGGTGACGCTCGAAGACTCGCTAACGCTGACGCTCGAGGACT
>CAZZVG010001147.1:0-2830 GCA_964657295.1 Iningainema sp.
ACTCCGATCAATTCATGCCAAAAACTTTTTTACTTGCTGCACCGGAAAACTTTAATCCCGATCTTCGTATCCCACCACCGCCACCCAAACCGTCAAAGCCACCGCAAACAAGGGCACAGCCAGTCAAACCAATCGCTGTTTTGGAAAATATCCAAACGGACTTTCGTAGTGATACAGATAACTATGGGCTAAGTAATTTGTTCATTGAACCGACAATTCAGTTTCGCTTGCGTAATGGCAATAAACTACGATTCAAGACAGGTTATGATTTCTTTCAGCAATCCCGTTTTCAATCTGTCACTAACGTTCCCTTTCAAGTGGGATGGGAAGGAAAATTAAACCAAGTGACAGTGCAAACAGCAGTAGGGGTAGATTTTTTCGACCGTCTCCCCTCGGCCATCAATCTTAATGCTAAGCTAGAGACTCAACTTGCGGTGAAAACATCACGCTCAGGTCAATTACTGTCAGGTGTCACACTCTCAGCTAACTTAGAACATGGACCATATAAGTTTAATGTTAGAACTTTAGAACGTCGAATTACAAGTTGGCGATTTGGACCTGATTTATACTGGCAGATTGACCGCAATACGAGCTTCTTCTCTTCATTGCGTCTGGGCAGCTACAACGATGGTAACACTGAAGTGCAATCTTTTACCAGGCTAGAACGCAAATTCGGACAATTTTCTGTAGCAGGTAACTTGTTTAACTGGAGTTACGACAGCGATCGCGAGAGTAGGAGTGGTTATTTCTCCCCACCGGATTTTCTCGTTTACAACGGCGAGATCGCTTGGGAGGGAGATATTGCTAAATTCTTGCGCTGTCGTCTGGCTGCTAGTTTTGGACAACAAAGACTGAAAGGAGAATTCGACAACGCTAACACCTATCAAACTCGTTGTACCGTAAAAGTGTCACCCAGTGTAGAGGCAGACCTCGGTTACACTTTCAGTAATGTCCGCAATCAAAATACAGGGGCAAGTTCTTACGGTGGTAATTCCTTGGTTGGTCAACTACGAATCAAATTTTAGACAATTAGCGATCGCTGGTCAAAAGATGTCGCACACTGTTTGCTTTTGCCTGTCATGACACCTTGTAAGGATTGTTTTGTGCTTCATTTATATTGGTATACAATATATTAGCACTAGATGGCTTACATAATAATGACCCAAACAAAACAAGCCAAAGATCTTGACTTGCGCTACTTAATTAATAACTACGGTATTCAATTAGTATTAGATGACCAATTTTTCCGCGAATGGCAAGATGATTTACCAGAAATTACAGATTTAGATAAACAACTTTTAGATAAAGTAAAAGCAGGTTATTTTAATCTTTTAAATTATCCACCTTTACTTGAAATTGTTGTCAGAATAGCTATTGTTGACCCAATACTTTTTATTGGAGATTTTTGTTTAAAACCTTTTTATATCAAAGCTGAAGAACAAATAGACATTACGGATGAAGACGAAGGAGTAATCATCAAGGGGAAAATAGACACTTTAGTACTAAAAGACCAACTATGGGCCATGATTATTGAGTCTAAACAAGCAGAGTATTCTATTGAAAAAGGACTCGCGCAACTTTTGGCTTATATGTTAGGTAATCCTTACCCAGATCGACCTAGTTTCGGTATGATTACTACAAGCGGAAGTTTCATTTTTATTAAATTAGTTAAGGGTGAAGTTATTGAATATGGAACCTCTAAAATGTTTGAAGTGCGTAATCCTGGAAATGAGTTATATGATGTACTTAGGATCTTGAAGCATCTGACCCAAATCGCAACTGCTTAAAGCATTTTCACTTACTTACGTGTTATGCTAAATAAGCATGTTAAAAGCTCAAAATGCTTTCTTTACAAAGATTATATCGCTAGATTGCTAACAAAAAGCATTTTTATGATTTAAGTGTTGACTTAACAGTAAACTTTAGATTTTAGCTAATACTATAATGAGTGCGATCGCTCCTAGTAAGAGTGGTTATTTCTCCCTTCTAAGAGGTTGGGGGTGAGGTTCTTTTCCAAAAGGATTTCAGCTTATAGCTTGACAAAATGCAAGAAATATGCCAGTAATCAAGATAGGCAGTACAGCTGCATAAGTCAACATTGTGTACACCTACTAATAATTGTGCAGTCAAGTTTTCTTTACTGACTTTGTTAGGAGATGTCCCCAATGTCTCAAAATATGCAGCGTAAGCTACTTAAACTAAGTACAAATACCGCCAAATACTTTGCTTTATTCGTAGGGATTGATTGCTACGTAACCATTCACATTGCCTGGTGGAGCTTCCTACAAGAGCCTAGCTGGATGCGTGCGTGACATTTAATTCTGCTACGCCGTACTAGCTCCAAAACCCTTCCCAAATACTATGAATAACAACACCCGTATCAAAACCATTTTGATTCTGGCAGCAAATCCAACAAGTACCCCAAGGCTACGACTGGATGAAGAAGTACGGGAAATTGATGAAGGATTACGACGTGCTAACAAACGCGAGGAATTCAAGTTAGAGCAGAAGTGGGCAGTGCGATCGCGTGACTTTTACCGAGCCATGTTAGATTATCAGCCTCAAATTGTCCACTTTTGCGGACATGGTGCTGGGGAAGATGGTATTGTTTTAGATAATGATATGGGACAGCCAGCATTAATCTCCGCAGATGCACTGGGGAGTATGTTTAAGCTGTTTGCTACTAAAGGTGTCGATTGCGTACTTTTGAACGCTTGTTACTCACTCGTCCAAGCAGAAGCAATTAGTCAACACGTGAATTATGTGATTGGCATGACTCAGACAGTAGGGGATAAAGCAGCTGTTGCTTTTGCGGTGGCGTTTTACGATG
>CAZZVG010001148.1:0-2830 GCA_964657295.1 Iningainema sp.
AAGCTGGGAGTGAAACCGGAGGTGCTGGTGCCAATTTGTATGGAGCGTTCTCTGGAAATGATCATCGGGGTTCTTGGTATCCTGAAGGCAGGTGGTGCATATTTGCCAGTGGACCCAACTTATCCACAGGAGCGATTGGCATTTATACTGGAAGATGCTCAGTCTCCGCTACTGTTGGCTCAACAGCGTATTGCCCTGAAGCTGCCCAAGCAAGAGAAACGTGTAGTCTTCTTGGACACTGACTGGGAGTTCGTGGCTTTTGAAAGCAAAGAGAATCCAATGAGTGGGTTGACTCCCGACAACCTTGCCTACGTCATTTACACCTCAGGATCTACAGGGCAGCCCAAAGGAGTACTAGTCACGCATCAAAACTTAGTTCACTCAACAAGTGCTCGTTTTACCTACTACTGCGAACCACTTACAAGCTTCCTATTGCTTTCTTCTTTAGCCTTCGACAGTTCAGTTGCGGGCATATTTTGGACTTTGTGCCAGGGTGGAACTCTTGTACTCCCACAGGAGAACTTTCAGCAAAATCTGCAAGAGATCACAAAATTAATAGCTGAAAATCAAGTTTCACATTTATTGACTCTTCCGTCTCTTTATGCTCTGATTTTGACTATGGGGGAACGAGAAAATCTCGTTGGGCTGCGTACCGTGATTGTTGCAGGTGAATCTTGTCCAACAAAGTTAATTTCACTTCACAGTGAGCGACTTGAGCAAACATCCCTGTATAATGAATACGGACCAACAGAGGCAACAGTTTGGAGCAGTGTATACCAATGTCAGTCCCAAAAACAGATAACATCGGTGCCAATTGGTAGTCCTATTGCTAACACGCAAATCTACATCTTAGACTCCTATCTCCAACCAGTCCCTATTAAGGTTTCTGGAGAACTGTACATTGGTGGTGCTGGGTTGGCACGGGGCTACCTCAATCGTCCAGACTTAACAGCAGGGAAATTTATTGCTAACCCCAATAGCAGGGAAGTGGGGGCACGCCTGTACAAAACTGGCGACTTAGCTCGTTATCTACCAGACGGAAATATCGAGTTTGTGGATCGAAGCGATCGCCAGGTAAAGATTCGCGGCTTCCGTATTGAACTAGGCGAAATCGAAGCAGTACTCACCGCACACCCCCAGGTGCGACAAGCAGCCGTTATTGCCCGAGAAGAAGACCAATCAGGTAACAAGCGTCTAGTAGCCTATGTTACCGCTAACCTTGAACCACTTACCACTAGTACACTGCGCGGCTTCCTTGAACAGAAGCTTCCCGAGTACATGGTGCCTTCAGTCTTTGTCATACTAGATGCCTTGCCTCTAACCCCCAACGGCAAGGTAAACCGCCACGCCTTATCCACCGCAGATATATCTCCCAGGAGTCGAGAAGCTGGTTTTGTTGCACCTCGCACTCCCACCGAAGAGTTAATAGTGGCTATTTGGGCTGAAGTTTTGGGACTTGAACAAGTGGGCATCCACGATAACTTCTTTGAGTTAGGCGGGCATTCATTACTGATCCCGCAACTGGTTGTTAGGGTGCGAGAAAGTTTTCAACTAGAACTACCCTTACGCAGTTTATTTAAAATGCCTACAGTCGCGGAATTAGCCCAGAGCATTGAGATAGCTCAAAAGACAGGCGCTTCTACTATTACTATGACAACTGTTGTGGAGGATTTCAAGGCTGAAGCTGTTCTTGACCCCACGATTCGTCTTTTTACGACGCCCATTAAGTATACCACTGAGCCAGCTTATATCTTCTTAACTGGAGCCACGGGCTTTGTGGGAGCTTTTTTGCTGAATGAACTTCTACAGAAAACGCACGCAGACATCTACTGTTTGGTACGTACTCCTAACGTCGAAGAGGGTAAGAAGAGAATTCAGAGCAGCCTAGAATTTTATTTACTTTGGGATGAATCTCAAAGCCCTAGAATTATCCCAGTTGTCGGAGATTTATCTCAACCGCTTTTGGGGCTTTCCAAGGAACAGTTTCAAGAAATGGCTGAGTTAATCGACATTATATATCACAATGGAGCATGTGTTCATCATACTTCTCCCTACTCTGTACTTAAAGCAGCTAATGTTTTAGGAACCCAGGAAGTTTTGAGATTGGCAAGTCAAATTAAAGTGAAGCCCGTGCATTTCATTTCTACCAAAAGCGTTTTCTCCTCAGTTGGGTACTCTGGAGTTAAGGTAGTTGGAGAAGAGGACAGCTTAGATGATTACCAATTGCCAACAAATGGCTATGCTCAAAGTAAATGGGTTGCTGAAAAATTAGTCAACATTGCAGGCGATCGCGGTCTTCCTGTCTGCATCTATAGGCTAGGACGTGTATCAGGGCATAGCCAAACTGGTGCCTTTAATCCAAATGACTTCTTGTCCAGACTGATTATCGGCTGTACCCAACTTGGAAGTGTGCCAGATGTGGAGATGATCGAGGACATGGCTCCTGTGGATTATATCAGCAAAGCTGTGGTCCATTTATCGAGGCAAGAAAAATCCTTAGGAAAGGCATTTCATTTTGTGAATCACCAGCCTTTCCACTCAAGTCTGCTGAGCAACTTGCTTGACTCGTTTGGTTACCCATTGCAACGGATTTCTTATGAGCAGTGGCGATCAAAGTTGCTGGAAATTGCTGAACGTTCCCCAGAACATACCTTGTATCCACTGGTGCCGTTTTTTCCTCTAAGGGGTTCGGAAAAAGAAACGTCCAACTTAACAGTACTGGAATTTGACTGTCAGAATACGCTCAGTGGGCTTGCAGACACCTCCATAGTCTGTCCACCAGTAGATGAGCAGTTACTTTGTACTTACTTGTCATACTTAATTCGTAACG
>CAZZVG010001149.1:0-2820 GCA_964657295.1 Iningainema sp.
TGACAAACTTGCTAGAACCAGCACACAAAGAAGCATTATACGTCATTCAACAGGCTGTATCAGATTTAGCTAGTTGGTCAGGCGTGCAGCTACGCAGACCAAGTGATACCGATGCTATTAAAACTGCTAAAAAATACTTAGTTTGGGCAACAGATGGTAATCCCAAACCATTACAGTCGTTGTTTGATTCCGTACATCTATCACAGTGCAAACTCAACAACAAGTATTACTGGCAGCCAAGTGCGATCGCCAATAACCCGATTATTCCTTATCCCCAACAACAGGAGCCAACACCAGCTGAACTAGAGAACCTAAAACAGCAAATCAGAAAAGAAATTGGGTTTCTCCAAGAAAACCGGCAAGACTGGCAAAATCTTTCGCTGCTGACGTTAATTCTGGAGAAATTTGGTTCATTTATCAGCTTTGGCGAACCAGATATCGCTTTGGTTGATCAGGCAAAAACCACCGCCGCTGTCGCTGCTGCCATTGCCAAAAATTCTAGCCTTGGTAAACTGAGTATTGTCGCAGGCGACTTATCAGGAATTCAAAAATTTATTTACACAATTTCCTCTGATGGAGCTTTGAAATCACTCAGAGCACGCAGTTTTTATTTAGAGTTAGTTACAGAAGAAGTAGTCCAGCAATTATTGACAAGATTAGAACTTCCCCGCACCAATGTCATCTATGCTGGCGGCGGTAATTTATATATTCTGGCACCAGGGACGAAAGAGACGGAAAATACTGTTGGAAAAATCCGGCAGCAGTTTAATAAATGGCTTTTACATGAATTCCAAGGTAAAGTCTTTCTGGCGCTGGAGAGTTCAAAAGAACCATTTTCTATAGAAGATATTGCCACAAAGCAGTTTGCCCAACACTGGTCAGATGCAACAAAGGCACTAGCAGAATACAAATCTCGTAAATTTAGCGACAAACTTATCGACCTTTCTCGCCTGCTAGGAAAATATTATGCTCACACACCATGTCAAGTTTGCCATCGGGATGACGAAGAAAATTTACAACCCTTGAATAAAGAACCGGGTGCGGCACTAGCTTGCGGAACCTGTCGCAGGATGTATCAACTGGGGGGAGAGTTATTGCGGGTTGAGGCAATAGTGCGATCGCAACTGAAAGAAGCCCCAGAAGCACAGGCGGAAGCAGAGGAGCGCACACTTTGGTTTACACTACCCGCTACAGATGAACTGCTTGCTGTTAATGTTCGCTACCGTCTGTTTGACTACTGGAAGCAGATAGTTCCGGACTCAGACACGATTCTGTTAGTTAATGACTGGGAATTAGAACATTACAGATTCAGTCACTTCCGCAATTTTAATTCCGCACCTCTACTACTAGGCAATTATGGAAAGCCGACGCAAGAACCTGGAGAAAAGGGTTTTATGCGTGCCGATACGACAAGACTGTTTATCTTAGTCCAATAGGTTCGGAAAAATGCGATACTGAATTTTTTCAAGAGGCACTGGTAAAGTTCTACAAACCTGACGTTCTTTATGTTTTGCTGACAAAAACAGCAGAAACAGGAATTCCCAAAGGCGAAAAAGAGTCCAATTGGGATGCTTTAAAGCAAAGGTTGGAGGGTAAAGTAAATTTACAACCAGTCAAAAATGTACCAGAAACCAGCAGTCCTGATGATTTATGGCAGATTTTGGCGCTTTTGACTGAATGTTTACAAGAAGGCGATCGCGTACTTTTTGATATTACCTACGGGTTTCGTTTTTTGCCGATGGTGGCATTAATTGCCGTCAGCTATCTTCGGGTTGTACGTAAAGTAAAAATTGATGGTTTAATATATGGCGCATTTGATGCCAAAAATCAAAACACTGGTGAAACTCCTATCTTTGATATGTTACCAATTGTTAGCCTGCTAGAGTGGACAACCGCTACCAATCAATTTATCAAAACAGGTAACGCACAGGAACTAGCTAACTTACTGCATAGTAGTAGCGATTTAACAGCACAAAATCTAGCAGCAAGCATTGAAGGAATTGCCCAAGGTTTGCAATTGTTGCGCCCAATGGATGTTCTCCGAGAATCTGCTTTATTACCAGAACGTATCACTGCAGCAGCACCAACAGTTTCACAATCTGTACCACCATTTGCCACTTTGTTGGGTCGTGTAGAGGAAGATTATGGCAAATTTGGATTAGCAAACCCAGAAGAATACGCAACAAATGCGAAAAATTCTCTATTACGACAACTAGATTTGGTAGATTGGTATACAGCTAAGGGGCAAGTTGTTCAGGCTCTATCTATAGCCAGAGAGTGGCTACCTTCTTTGTTATGTTATCACTTCGGAATAGATCCACTTGAAAAGACCAATCGGGAAGAGATGGAACTTCTATTGAATGGAGGAACAACACGACCCGACGCACACGGCAACAAACATACATCAATTTACTGGGAACAATACAAGTCAAGTGTTCCAAAAGATAGAAGAAATCAGTTATTAAACCTGTGGTCAAATAAATATAAACTAGCTAATCTGCGTAACGATGTGTTACATGCAGGATTTCGTAAAAATCCTAAAAGCGCAGATGAAATTGCTAATGAGGCTAAACAAATTATCCAAGAACTAAAAACCATTGCAGAAGCTTGGAATTTGAAAGCAGAAACCTCATAATCTTCATTTACTTTATTAGAGATCTCCGAAAAACAATGTAGAGACGCGACGCCAGTCGCCTAGGTCGGGCTAACCCTCCTGCAGCGATGGCTCAAATTTCGCGTCTCTACAAGGGTTGTAGACAACGCAATACGGTTCGGTTAACCATGTTCATCCTTGGAAGATCAGAACTAGCCCCCCTTAAA
>CAZZVG010001150.1:0-2818 GCA_964657295.1 Iningainema sp.
GAGAGAGGGGGAAAATCACAAGCTAACCCCATCTTCAAAATCTTCCTTCTCTTCCCCACCTGGCGAGCGGGCGGGTTTGAGATGCGAGCGAGTCTGATGTACCCAGATATCTATAATTAAACCTGCCCCGACTCACTCCCTCATATCCAGGTTATACTTGAAGAAGAACGTTTCCTGCTTCTGCCCAGAGTTTAGAATTTACAGTAGATTGGTGAATCGGGCATCACCTTGTAAGGTTTTGAGAATCTGCTTGATTTCTTGGGTACGGTCTTTTTTGACCACGAGGGTGACGTTGCGATCGCGCACAATCACTACATCTTCTAACCCAATAGTAACAATGACATCCTCTGGATTTGTGGCATAAACAATTGCACCCTGTGTGTCCAATCCTACGTGGGTAGCCATTTCCACATTTGGATGATCTGCTTTTTTAAGTAAACGCTCGATAGCATTCCAATCTCCTAAATCATCCCAACCAAAGTCCACGGGTAAGACATACGCCAAGTTGGTCTTTTCCATCAAGGCATAGTCTATACTCTTTTTCGGTAGCTCTGGGTAGATGTCAGGACCGTGTTTCTCGAGCGGTTCGATAATTTCCGGAGCGTAGATATGCAGTTCCTTTAAAACGACGCCTGCCCTAAAGACAAACATCCCACTGTTCCAGCTAAAGCGTCCGGTAGATAGAAAACTTTCTGCTGTTTGACGGTCGGGCTTTTCGGTAAAACGGTTGACGTGATAAGCAGACATGTGATCAAAGCTACTAATCTTTTCACCCTGTTCTATGTAACCATAACCAGTTGAAGGAAAGGTCGGCTTGATCCCTAAAGTAACAATTGCTGCTGTGCTAGCTGCCAGTTCTGTTGCAACATTTAGTGTGTGGATAAATGCTTCTTGGTCACCTATCCAGTGGTCAGCGGGAAAGAAGCCAATCACTGCGTCTTCTCCGTAACGTTTGTTGATTTCCAAGCTTGTCCAGGCAACTGCAGCAGCAGTATCCCTTCCCTGTGACTCTACTAGTAAGTTGGTAGATGGCAATTCGGGCAGTTGTTCTCTAACACCCTGAGCTATTGAGTTGGCAGTTATGACCCACAAATTTTCCCAACCGCCAGCAAGTGAAAGTAGTCTGTCAGCAGTTGATTGTAGAAGGCTTCTGTTACTACCATCGAGACTTAAAAATTGCTTTGGTCGTTCTAAGCGACTTAAAGGCCAAAAACGCTCACCTTTACCGCCAGCTAGAATTACAGGGAACAAGGAGCTAATCATGTTGTCATAAGAACTTACTGAGGAACACTACAAGTGTACTGTGACCTTTTCCACTAGCAAGATTTTTAGCGTCGATTAACATAGCCTTTAGGTAGTGGTTGAGTGGGGAGATAGTAGTGGTAAAACAAGTAGCTCGCAGCAAGGACAATCAAGGTCCGTTTGAACAAGCACAACGGTTGCCAAATCAAATAGTGCCATCAACGGATGAAACTCGTGACTTCGTAGAATCTACGAGTTCCATTCCCAGCCAGCTTTACCATCGGCTTGGGTTGAGTATGCCTCGATGGTTGTTTTGGATCCTCACGGTTTTTGTGGGGATGACTTTATCGGGATTGCTGATATCAACTTTGGCTTTGTGGACTCCGCTTTGGAGTGCTATTGACAGAACAGATGAGGACTTGGGTACTAGTGCCAAAGATGCACAGAAAACACCATTGCCAGGTGATCTGTGGAGCAATATCTCCCAATACCGCCTCACACGACCAATGAATATTTTAGTTTTGGGGATTGAACCAGCTCTCGGCAGTGTTGATGGTTCACCGGAAAGTTTTGCCGGTCACAGCGCTACCATGCTGCTGGTACGATTCAACCCCAGTAACAAGTCAATCCATGTGCTTTCAATCCCTCAAAATACCATGACAGCAATTCCAGAAAAGGGATTAAATAAGGTATCTGATGCGAATGTCCAAGGTGGTCCAGTCTTGGCGGCACGGGTTGTCAGCCGGACTTTAAATAATGCACCGATTGACCGTTACATTCGCATCACGACAAGTGGCTTGCGCCAGTTGGTAGATCAGTTGGGAGGAGTCGAAGTCTTTGTTCCTCAGCCAATGGTACATAAAGACTATGCCAAAGGGCTGTCGGTTAATTTGGTCAAGGGCTGGCAAACCCTTAATGGCGAACAAGCAGAGGCGTTTACTCGCTACCGCGATTCTGGGATGGGAGATTTACCAAGAGTGCAGAGACAGCAAGCATTGTTGATCGGGTTGCGCGATCGCCTCAGTAGTCCCACTGTCATCACCAAGTTGCCTCAAATAGTTCGGATGACTCGCAAATACTTTGACACTAATTTAAAGTTAGAAGAAATGATGGCGCTGGTCAATCTTTCCCTCAACTCCGGGGAAGATAATATGCAAATGACCTTGTTACCCGGTACTTTTAGCCGTTTCAGTCTTGACCCTAATAGCTATTGGCTGAATTTAACCGGACAAACAGGCTTGTTGAATGATTATGCTGGAGTCACAATCGCTGGTTTGAAGCCAGACATGCGATCGCTCCCCACCCTCAGAATAGCAATTCAAAATGCTTCCGGGCAACCCCAACAAACTCAAAAAGTTATCAGCTATCTCAAACAAAAGGGCTTTACCCAGGTTTACGAAGTGTCAGCCTGGTCCGCTCTCCAAAAAGAAACTCAGATTATCGTTCAAAAAGGTAACCCACAAACAGGAAAAGAACTTCAACAAGTCCTGGGCTTAGGTCACATTCAGGTGTCCGCTACTGGCGATCTAGAATCCGATTTGACAATCCGAATAGGTAAAGATTGGAATAAATAGTG
>CAZZVG010001151.1:0-2815 GCA_964657295.1 Iningainema sp.
ACCAATGAACGGCCCTTCGCCCCTACTGGAGATGTCCAATGAGCCTGCATGTCAAAAAACCGACTCTTGACAACTGCTAAATTTATGAGAAACTAATAGTTAGATTATCTAAATATCTTCCAAAGGAAGTGCATCCTACTTGTGACGAAACTGACGGGAAAAGCCGATCGCTTAGAAACGCCTGCCGACTTACCGAAATCGGTGATATTGGAAACTCAGGAACTCACGCGCCACTTTAACAAGTTTACTGCGGTTGATGCCCTGAATATCTCTGTGGAGAAGAGTGAAGTCTTTGGTTTGCTGGGGCCTAATGGGGCAGGCAAAAGTACAGTGATTAAGATGTTGACAACGCTGCTACCACCGAGCGCTGGAAGCGCAACCATCGCTGGCTATGATGTCACTCATCAGCAAGGGGAAGTGAGAAGAGTCATCGGCTATGTACCCCAAGCCCTTTCTGCTGATGGCAGTCTGACAGGTTATGAAAATCTCTTAATCTTGGCGAAGCTGTATGACATACCGTCTCAGCAACGCAGAGAACGCATAAGTGATGTACTGGAGTTCATGGGTTTGGAAGAAGCCGCCCATAGGTTGGTGAGAAATTACTCTGGTGGGATGATACGCAAGCTGGAAATTGCCCAATCCATCTTGCATCGCCCTCAGATTATGTTTTTAGATGAGCCGACAGTCGGACTCGATCCGGTTGCTCGCAGCCAAGTGTGGAATCTTCTGCAGGAACTCCGCACAGATTATAACACAACGATATTTTTAACGACCCATTTTTTAGAAGAAGCTGATATTTTGTGTCATCGGGTAGCAATTATGAACCGAGGTAAGGTGATTGTCACTGGCACACCTAAAGACTTAAAAGCTACCTTGGGGAAACCAAACGCAACCTTGGATGATGTCTTTATTCACTATACAGGTGATGAATTAGCATCGGGAGTAAGTTATCATGAGACGGCAAAAACCAGACGTAACGCTCGACGGTTGGGTTGAACCACCACCAACCCTTCAAGGCAATTTTATCTCTGCAATCGCAGAAATCGTTAGCAAAACTCTTGTCTTAGCTGAACTAGAAGTGCGTAAACTTCGTCACGATCCCAGCGATTTGGTGATCCGAGGTGTACAGCCTGTATTATGGCTGTTAATCTTTGGGCAAGTTTTCACGCGAACTCACGCTATTCCGACAGGGGATTTGTCGTATTTGGACTTTATCGCTCCCGGTATTCTCGCTCAGAGTGTGCTGTTTGTAGCTATTTTTACTGGTGGTATGACATTGATTTGGGAGCGAGATTTAGGTATTGTGCATAAATTGCTTGCCACTCCCATACCCCGTGTGTCGATGGTGTTGGGTAAAGCCGTAGGTTGTGGGGTACGGTGCTTGCCACAGGTGGTAATGATTTACGCTTTGACATTGCTGTTAGGTGTTAAACTTAATCTCAATCCTTTAGCTTTACTGCAAGTAGGAGTCATTGTGCTTTTAGGGGCAGGTTGTTTTTGTGTTTTTTCACTGATTATCGGCTGTTTGGTAAAAACGCGAGAACGGTTTACAGGAGTTGGGCAATTACTCACAATGCCGTTGTTTTTTGCCAGTAATGCGATTTATCCTTTATCACTGATGCCAGGTTGGCTGCAGATTATTTCTAGTATCAATCCCTTGAGTTATCAAGTTGACGCTTTACGCGGTACAATGATAGTTAATGGGTCGAGTGTGTATGGATTTGGGTTGGACTGTACGATTCTCTTGCTAACATTAATAGGTTTAACGATCATCTGTGGACGACTTTATCCACGGGTGGCGATGTAACCTGGAGAAAAATAGTCCCATGAAGCTCGGTAAACCCTCTGAAAAATGTGCCGCTAGAGTGATGGAAACAATTCCCTTATTGATGCGGTTTATCCGAGCAGATATGCGCAGTCACAATGCTGACTGTCTTTCTATACCCCAATTGCGATCGCTCTCATTTATCAATCGCAATCCCGGTACTTCATTATCTGAAGTCGCAGAACATCTTGGTGTCACTTGTGCTACAGCATCTTCAACAATAGAACGTTTAGTACAACGCCATATAGTGCAACGCACTGAAAACCCTCAGGAACGTCGGCGAGTTGTGCTCAATTTAACTGAAGAGGGTAAGTTGCTTTTAACCCAATCTCAAGCGAAAACGAGCGCTCATATTGCCGACATACTCGAGGGTTTGACACCAGAACAAGTATCACACATTGAAGAAGGTTTGACTTTACTAAAAAATGTCTTCGAGCGATCGTCGGTTAAAAAAGCTCCGTGAAGCTAAGGTTGCACAACACGATCCCTTTGCCGCCTTGAGATTTCGAGACTATCGACTATTTATGATTGGGCGGGTACTCATGTTTACAGGGTTGCAGATGCAGACTGTGGCTATCGGTTGGGAACTTTACGAGCGTACCAACTCAGCTATGGTGTTAGGTGGGGTAGGGCTGGCGCAAGTCTTACCCATGATTGGGCTGAGTTTGATTGCGGGACATGTTGCCGATGGACGCGATCGCCAACGTACTATGCTCATCTCAGTTCTACTGCTAGCCCTTTGCTCGCTCGCTTTAGCGGTTATTTCCTATCATCAAGGGGCTATTGTTCTAGTTTATACATGCCTGATCTTAATAGGTGTAGCGAGGGCATTCTTGAAACCTGCCAGTGATGCGCTGATGTGGCAGTTGATCCCTGTTAGTGTTTTTACGAATGCCGCCACTTGGAATAGTAGCAGTTTTCAAATAGCAACCGTCATTGGTCCCGCTTTGGGAGGTTTTGCGATCGCTGGCTGGAAAAGTGCCACGGGGG
>CAZZVG010001152.1:0-2811 GCA_964657295.1 Iningainema sp.
TGTATTCAGAATCTATACTTTCAGATATGAACCTATCCAGTGATTCTTGGAACTGTATCGCCACTCTAGCAGGTCACACTAGCTGGGTTTATGGTGTTCCAATAGCTCCAGACAACAATACTCTCGTCAGTATTAGCTTCAATCAAATCTTCGTTTGGGATTTGACTACCAAGGAAGTTATTCAAAACCTTGAGGGGCATTCAGCAATTATCCTATCTCTCAGCATTAGTCCTGATGGTAAAACACTTGCTAGTGGTAGCCCAGATAAAACAGTCAAGACTTGGGATTTGAGATCTGGGAAATTGCTTCATACTTTAGCAGTACGTAAAGACCCAATCTACTCTGTTGCTTTCAGTCCTGACGGCAAAATTCTTGCTAGCGGCGGAGAAAGCAAGTACAAGACCGATCAGGGGAAGACAACAACCATATACTTATGGAATCCTGTAAGTGGGGAGTTATTGCAGACAATTTCAGCACACTCATTGAGGGTCAACAAGCTGGTCTTTAGTCCTGATGGACAAATACTAGCTAGTGTTGGAAACGAAAGTGTTGTAAAGCTTTGGAATCCACACACGGGAGAACTAGTGAATACCTTGAACATAGCAGCTTTCGATATTGCCATTACTCCTGATAGCAAGCATTTGGTTAGTACCGGGCAAAATGGTATCAAAATCTGGAATCTGACAAACGGTGAGCTAGTACAGCAATTATCGGAAGATTCAGGCTTTATCCGCTGTATTGCAATTCATCCTAATAAACAGCTTTTAGCTGCTGGATGCCACACGAGTATGGAGATATGGAATCTGAATACTAGGCAGCGTCTTCAAGTTTTAGATTGTCTTCACTCAATCAGTCTCTCTTTCAGTCCTGATGGAAAGTTGCTTTCTTGCGGGGATGCAACCTGCTTTGATGGAGGGGGAGGTGTTAAAGTTTGGAGAGTTCCTGCTGACCTAGATGGAGTACCGGAGTTTGATGCTATGTCATCTGGTTCCAATACCCCAAAACTGGATGACATTCAAGAACAACTTGCAGCAGAAGAGTTCTTTAATCCAGCTAATATCAAGGATGCTAGAGAAAAAATCCTTGCTTCTATTGTTAGACGGCAAGGGCAGTATGGATTTCGTAAAAAACTACTGCAAGCCTATAAGGGAAAGTGCTGCATAACAGGTTGTGATGTAGAAGCTGTTCTGGAAGCTGCTCACATCATTCCATATCAGGGGGGTGATACCAATCATGTTGCTAATGGGTTGCTCCTGAGAACAGACATTCATACCCTGTTCGACCTTCACATGATTTCTATCAATCCGGATACTAGACAGGTAGTGATTGCTTCAAGCCTCATCGACACCCAATACTCTGATTTAGATGGCAAGAGGCTGTGTATACCTCAAGACCAAGCATCGCAACCCAGCACAGATGCTCTCAGCTATCACTACACCAAGTTTCTTATCCAGCAGTAGCAGGGTGGGTACTGTCTGCACTGCTACAAGAGTTTCCATAAACAGCGAAAATTATTCAACCGTTATTTTTGGTACGCCACGAAAAATCAAGGCTTTAAGTTACCGAAATTATTTAACCGTATTATTTCTCCACAATATGCCCACAAATTAGGCTGTAGACTCATCCGAGTCGCAGGTATTCCAATAGGCTCGCGCTTTGAGTAAAATTATCAGAGAGCGGTTCTCAAGAGTTCGTTGGGCTTGAGAGTTCACCCACAAACAAGTCGGGCGAAGATTCTAATTGAGAATCTTGTGATTCAACAATAGTTTTGTTATCAGGGCTTAAAAATTATTCAAATAACTCGAAGAAACGCTCTAGCGCAGTGCGTTCATCTTCTGAATAGAAGAGAATGACTTTATCCCAGGATTGGCTGGAGGTGATGTTAAATTTTTTCTGAATCCATCCTTGGAATTCAGTAAATTTCTTTTCTTGTTCAGTCTGAGAAATGCCTAGTTCACGACGGGCAAGAATATAACCTCCTAAACAGGATCGGAGATTACTGATTGCGGGTTTACCCAGATACATGGAAGGTCTTTTCTTAATCTTCTGAATCAGTTCGTAAAAGTTACTCATGCCCTTCCTCCTACCTAGAAATCAATTTCTGTGATTTGGAAATCTCCATCTATGTCTTTTATAGGACAGTAGAGATTATTTATCCAATTTACTCTTAAGACTCCTTGAGGATGAATATTATCAAACACCAGTTCTTTGCCTGAGTCAACGCGATCGCCCCAAACCCTCTTGGATTAACTAACTGGGCTGCGATCAATCATATGAACTCCAAAACTAACTGAGTGCGTAGACTCTTTATTTTGCAGTATCTCTTAAGTCTATTTACCATCAAGGCGTGAATTACATCTAAACACACCAGCATTCTATCGTGACATATATCTAAGGCGATCGCTAAACTTGTAGAGAGATCAGCAACAAGCTTAGATGTTACAGGCAAAATAAATGAATGATTAGAAACAACTTTACGCTTAGTTTATTTAATTATTCTCGTTTTACACCACTCCCCACTCCCTGTAAGGGCGGGGGAACCCCGCCCCTACATCCCAATCACTATGCAATGTTCAAAATGTGGCACTACGGTACAGGTTGGCGATCGCTTCTGTGAAGAATGCGGTACGCCTCTGATTGACATCTCGAAATCAACAGGTGGATGTGAAAAATGCGGTGCTGGTCCAGAGGAAATCGATGCTGATGGCTTTTGTTCTAACTGCGGCTTTCGTCGGGAAAATCGGCAGGATGACAGATTTGAGGTAGTGACTTCGCCTATTTTGGCGGGGATCACCGACCGAGGGCTAAAAC
>CAZZVG010001153.1:0-2808 GCA_964657295.1 Iningainema sp.
GTCGTGGCAACCAGAGTAATTGCCTACCCCGAAATATTGAGGGGATACGATTTTATGACCGAACAACTTTATTACAAAGATTGAGAGCCTAACCAGTAATAAATAATTAACTGAAGTAGCAAAATGCTGAATTTAGACGCAATTCGCAATTCTGTTATGCAAGAGTATCCTTATCAATGGATCTTCAATGACAATCTCATTGCTAAATCCCAACTAATCGAGTTAAGGAACAGTTTTCCACCAATAGAGGTTTTCCCAAGCATTGAGAGCCTAACCAAGTATAAATAATTAACCGAAGTAGCAAAATGTTAAATTTAGACGCAATTCGCAATGGTGTGATGCAAGAATATCCTTATCGTTGGATTTTCTTTGACAATCTCATACCCAAACCACAGCTAATTGAGTTGTTCAACAGTTTTCCATATGAGAAATTTCCAGACAGACCTGGAGGATTGATTTTGGATCAAGGGGCAGAAGTGGTTCAAATTGTAGAAAAGTTTTACGATGCTGCCAAAAACAAATTTTATGTTTATCCTAGCCCAAAGCTGAACAGTGTATGGCAAACTCTGGTTGACGAATTGGTGAGCTTAGCTTATCGAGAAGCTGTTACCAAATTGACCGGATTAAATCTGGATCGCCATCTAATCCGTATTTCTTTATCTCAAATAGATAGCACGGCAAACGAACGCTTAGCACCTCATAAGGACTCATGGTTTGTAAACAATAGGGACTCAGGAATGGCTCTCTCTCACCTGTTCTATTTTAGTGAAGATTGGGACACCAACTGGGGAGGAAGTCTTCAGATTTTAAGAAATGAGCAGCGCGAATCTGTATTTCAGGAGATTCCACCTTCTAATGGTAATTCCGTTCTTTTTCTATGTGAGCATAACGCTTGGCACGTAGTCTCACCAATTTCACCCAATGCACCACGACCTAGACAACATCTGATGGTAAGATTTTACGAGCGGCAGATTTATCTTAAATATCTTAAAGGAAATTGAGCTGATAAACAAGCAGACGCAAAGAAGTAATGTCAACATTTGAGAACTATTGTGCTGATTGGATCACCAATCTAAAACAGATCTGATAATTTTTGGAAGATTGAGCAAACTGATGAGTAAGGAGCGTTTATTCCCTGCCTTGAACCTCAAAACCTGGTTTCGCTTTCTTGGGAGCAGAACTCTAACTCTTTGGGTGTATCATACTCAGCCACTGTTAATCATCGGGTTGCTCATGCTGATGATGCTCTGTGCTTGTAGCCAAACCGCAACCGATCACCAGAAATTTACGAATAGCCAAGAATCAACGCTTGCCAACCTCCGGATAGTCAAACATTACATGGGTGAAACAAAACTCCCCATTTCTCCCACTAGAGTGGTCGTTTTAGATGGGCCTTCAACCGAAGCTGTCTTGGCTTTAGGTGTCAAACCAGTAGGTGCTCCTCTGAAAAACACAAACTATCTTCTATCCCAAAAGCAACAGGCGGGTATAGAGGATATCGGGGGTGTAGGGTGGGGAAGTCTCAACTTAGAAAAGGTTTTAGCCCTCAAGCCCGATCTCATTTTGGGGATTTCCGACTCTCAGAAAATTTATAGTTTATTATCGCACATAGCACCCACAGTCTTAATTAACTACAGCGCCTCCACATGGAAAGAAATGTTTGGGTCGGTTGCTCAAGCCCTGGGTCAGACCACGGTCGCGGAGCAATGGATGTCTCAGTACTACAACCGCATATCTGAATTTAAAGCTTCTATGGGCAACCGATTAGCTTTAACTCATGTATCTGTCTTGAGGATTCTTGGGTATACTGTGTTCCTTAAAAATTCTTTCTCTGGAAGCATCTTGAACGATATCGGTCTGTTGAGTCCCCCTTCACAGAATCTGGATGCTCTTAGATCTCGTCCGAACATATTGACGAACGGACACGTTTATGTCCTCTCACATGAACTATTGAACGAGGCAGATGGGGATGCTCTATTTCTGATTTCCGACGCCACCATTCATCCGGCGGATGCCCAAGAAGCCAGAAAGCAACTACAAGTCCAGCCTCTTTGGTCGAAGTTAAAGGCTGTCCAGCAGGGCAAGGTCTATGTAGTTGGAAGTTATTGGGTCTGTTGTGGTCCACTGGCGGCTAATCGAGTTCTCGACGACCTGTCTAAGTCTTTACTTGAAACATCCCACTAGGACGTTCGCCCCTACCCGATGTACCTCACTGAATCGCAAACCGCTATATTTTGACAAATTCTTTACGACCTTAACCTATCACTGATGGTGTACTGGTGCTTTTTGCTTTTTAGCTGCTAATTTTTTCTGTACTGCAAACGCCATACCTGCGGCTAGTAACAGTCCGCCAACTCCCTTGGGTTCGGGTACAGATTTTGCCGGACTAAGAAATCCATAGTTTTGCAAAATTTGCTGTCCCTTCGGTGACAAAATATAATCTGCTAGCTTTTGTGCATTAGGGTCGGCATTTTTGATGGTTGTCAGACCATATGGAGCTGCTACAGACAAATAATCTGGTAGCGGAACCACTTGCATCTTTTTTGGTATAAATAATCGAAAATGATTTATTTGTGACTGCAACTGTAGGCAGACTATCTGGCAGATGCAGGCAAGATATAATGAATGTATATATTGAGCACAATATCTAATTTTTGTCCGTCTTGAATTCAAGGCGATCGCTCGAAAACTCTACCCCTGACCCACGATGAACTTATCACAGAAGATTTAAGTTCTTTTCTTAGGTGGTGGCTCAGGGCAAACGCATCTAAATTTGATGTCCCGCACTCAAATGGTATTCTGGAAGAG
>CAZZVG010001154.1:0-2808 GCA_964657295.1 Iningainema sp.
CTCCCCCCCTCTCCCCTCATCTCTTCCTCCCCAAAAGGCTCATCCCTTACCACCAACACTGGCACAATGGCAAGACAGTGCAAACAGTGGTGACTACTTTTCGCAAGTCTCACCCACCGAAGTTGGTTATTTAGTTTGGTCGGAATTTCCTGTTAAGGTTTACATAGAACCATTGAATACACTGACTGGCAAACAAGCTGAGGCATGGGTTAACAGCGTCATAGAAGCGGTTAAGGAATGGAACGCTTATTTGCCAATAGTCGTCACCGAAAAGCCAGAGATTGCTGATATTACGATTGTGCGGAAAGCCCCACCACTTCAGACGAACCCAAGCAGTAAAAGACCTCGCGCACGTTCTGCCCAAACTACCTACAATTACATCAGCAAAAACAATCTTTTATCCCACCGCTTCACAATTCTACTGAGTCCCAGCCAGACAGGTCAATATCTTACTGCCGCAACTCGTCACGAACTTGGTCATGCATTGGGAATTTGGGGGCACAGTCCGCTGCCAACAGATGCTTTATACTATTCCCAAGTTAGCCACCCATCCGCCATATCTTCTAGAGACGTAAATACCCTCAAGCGAGTTTACGAACAGCCAACGAGTTTGGGATGGTAATTATAGCATGTTTCAATTGTGTCTTATACACTCTCGTCCTCACCCCCATCCCCTCTCCCAAAATTGGGAGAGGGGATGGGGGTGAGGGCATTCTGTTTACAGTTAAAATTTTCCTTCTAAAATCGCCTGAAACCGTTTATTTTTTCGTAACCTATCTAAATCTGCATCAGTTTTGGCAATGGGCAAATACTTGGTAGGATTCATCTTAATGGCTTGGGCAATGTGATCCACAGCCAATGTGATTTTCCTTTGACATGCGTAACAGTAACCCTTATTATAGATACCGTTGGCATGATCGGGTTTGATTTGTAGGCTTCGATCAATGCTAGCGTGTGCCTCGCTAAATTTACCAATTTTAGCCAGGGCATAGCCCCGATTATCCCAAGCTTCAAAATTGTTGGGATCGACTTCAATGGATTTATCGTAAGATGCGATTGCCTCCATCGTTCTTCCCAGTCGCCGCAATGTAATACCACGGTTATTCCATGCGTGGGTATCGTCAGCAGAAATTTCCGTTGCCCGATCATAGCAAACTAATGCTTCTTCCTCTTTCTGAATTTTCCCCAGCATATTTCCGCGATTCACCCAAGAACAGAGATGCTTTGGGTTGATGGCAAGGGCTTTGTCAAAACTTTCAATTGCTTCAACGGGTTTTTCCCAACTCATAAAAGCACAGCCGCGATTATACCACACATCCGGATCATCTGGCTGAATGCCAATCGCTTGATCGTAGCTGCGAATGGCTCCTTTAAAGCGTTTCAAATTGACCAACGCGCTCCCACGATTGGTAAAGGCTTTATAATAACTAGGGTTGAATTCAAGAGATCGTTCGTAGGCATTGAGGGCTTCCATATGCCGCCCTAATACTGTCAAAGAATTACCTTTTGAGTCCCAACCTTCGTAATGATATGGATATAACAAAAGCAGTTGCTCGTAACTCTCTAGTGCTTCAAGATGCTTGCCCCATTCAGCCAAAACCAAACCGCGATTGAATAAGGCACGATGATCAGTGGGAGCGAGCGCAAGGACGTGATTAAAATCCTCCACGGATTCTGCATAGCGCTTCAAGTGTCCCATCACTAACCCCCGACAGCACCAAGCATCAGCGTAGTTTGGATCAAGCCTGAGTGCTGCATCCAAAGGGGCTAGAGCATCTGCAAACTTGTGCGCTTCAAATAATCGAATGCCTTCCTCAAATAAAGTTGTGGCAGTTGCTTCTGGCTGCTCCATAAATATCTTCCTTAGAAAACCAAGGCATTTAGTAGAAGTCGTGGATCTTTGACAAACCTCAACTTCTCTTAAATACCTATGATACTTAAGATTTTCTGAGTGCGGGGACTCAATATATGAAAGCTTGCCCATCAATAGCTTTGTGTGGGCGATCCCCAAGGCATACGGATGTGCGCCGTATCGGTCTAATTATGTCGTTATGGAACAAATCAGTTAGAATTAAGTCACCAGCACTTAGTAGTAATTTTGATTAAGTACTTATGTCCCCTCGTCATAGAAATACTGAGCAGCCAAACCCAGAAAATGTCTGGATTGAAGGTTTGAAGACAATTGGGCTGAGCGTATTTCTAGCATTTGGAATTCGTACCTTTGCAGCTGCAGCTTATTTCATTCCATCAGGTTCAATGGAGCCGACGTTACAAATCGACGATCGCCTGATGGTAGATAAAGTCAGCTATCATTTCAAAAATCCACAGCGAGGGGACATTGTCGTATTTTGGCCACCCAATAGCACGATTGCTGCTTGTGGGTTGTCGCAGAAATCTGCCGATCCTTGGATTAAGCGAGTGATTGGACTACCGGGTGAGAAGATAGAAGTCAAGGAAGGACGTGTCTATGTTAATCAACGCCCAATACCTGAAAACTACATCGCAGGTAAACCTCAGTATTTGTGGGGACCAATGGTTGTGCCACCTGATTCTTACCTAGTTTTAGGAGATAATCGTAATAATAGCTGTGATGGTCACTACTGGGGTTTTCTGAAGCGCGATCGGATTATTGGTCAAGCAACTATTCGCTTCTGGCCATTTAATCGTCTAGGTATTTTAACTCAAGAACAATCATCAGCAGATGCTTCCCTACCCGAGCTGCACTTAAAGCATTAGGCAGGGGAGTGGGGGAGTGGGGGAGAAAAGAGTTAACGCCCATTGATTCTTCTTCTCCCCTGCACCCCTGCC
>CAZZVG010001155.1:0-2807 GCA_964657295.1 Iningainema sp.
AAGGCAAAAAGGCAATACCCTAAAACTTTTTTCTTCCCTTCTGCCCTCTGCCCTCAGCATAGCTGCCTTGCCCGAAGGGCTGATAAATTTCGGATGCAATAATTGGTTTTAAAGGTTGTTCAACTTTATCAAAACAAGCTAAACATTGACTTGCTTTTTCGTCAAAAAGTTGGTGATAAAGTAAAATATCGTGTGGTGTAATTGCTGTTCTTTGAGCAGAGTTTTCTGGCAAAAGATTAACAATACCGGGCACATTATAACACCCATAGTCACTGGTTATTTCTTCGCCTGCGGCAATATCCCTAATGGCTATTTCAAAATCGTAAGCTGTTAAAATACAATTACTATCGAAACTGTGATTCATGAAACGGGCATTATCCCAGCAAAATATGAAATCCCCATGTTGATTACGATAAGCATATTTTATAAGAGTTTTTTTGTATATTTCTTCTAGGTGCTCCATTTCTTTTCCAGTAATAACAACGTCAAACTTATCATGTGCCCAAATAATAGTTCCCTTGGGAATAAATTGCGAAGCTCTTAAGCCAAAACCTACGGATTCATTAATAAATTGAAGTTGGATATTGGGATTTAGCATTAGATCTGAGTTAAGAAACTATTATTTTACAAGTCAACAAAAGTTGGGAAAAATTATAGCGCACCAGAACCAGAAATGTCGAAAGGCGCAAAGAAAATTTACTTGAAGAAGTCTGAGACTTCATTGTAGAAATGAAAGGGACAATTACAAATAATGTTGTCAACCAAAGGCATTATACAAGAAGCGCTCAAACCACATCGAAATTAAAACCCTCATGTTTCGATTCAAATTCAGAAACTTGGTCATTGAGCTCTTGGACGAGCTTCTGTAGAATTTCTTGGTAAGCTTTTTAAAGCAGATCTTGGCATTGAGCCTGGACATTTGTACCCAGACCCAAAAGTTGTTAGAGTCTGGTTAGATTAATAATCGGTATTCAACCAAAAATGTTATGATATTTCAATTAATTTGAAATTTGCGTTCATCCAGAAAAGTTAACTATATAAAGGTCAAAAAATTATGATGCTCACTGAACGGTTTAAAAAGTTCACGATTTTACATTCAAATGACATGCATGGAGACTTTCTAGCAGATGTTCTTGAAGAATATTTTGGCCATCATCAAAATCTTAACAGCTAGATCGAAGGAAGATTGCTCTACAAGTAGAGGTTGTAAATACTTGGCGCTGTGATCTACTTTTCTATGCTGGTCTGCTCTATGGTAAGTTTATTTCCGCCATCGTGTACTAGCTTTGCGTGAATATGTACCATCTAACAGTTGACAATTAATTATGGTACAAACTACCATAATTATCACAGGCATTATTGTAAGGTCGTTTGATGATCACTTTCCCGAGCTTGGATAATCAGCATGAAGTGTCGAGGCAACAACTGACGTTGTCTGCTCTTGATTACAGTCTGCTTACGGATCTTTACCAGTTGACGATGGCAGCTTGTTACACGGGTGAGTGTGTCGAACAACAATGGGCAAGTTTTGAGATGTTCGTGAGGCGACTGCCACAAAATTTTGGTTATTTAATTGCGATGGGGCTGGAGCAGGCGTTGGAATATTTAGAAAATTTCCACTTTAGTTCCACTCATATAGCAGCTTTAAAGGCGACAGGAATTTTTTCTCATGCGCCTGATCGCTTTTGGACATTGCTTGCAGAAGGGCGTTTTACTGGTGATGTTTGGGCAGTACCGGAAGGAACAGCAGTTTTTGCTTCGGAACCACTCTTGCGAGTGGAAGCGCCACTTTGGCAAGCGCAACTCGTCGAAACTTACTTACTTAATACCCTCAATTACCAGACTTTGATTGCGACACGGGCAGCAAGATTGCGCGATGTGGCGGGGGAACAAGCAACGCTGCTGGAATTTGGAACAAGACGGGCGTTTAGTCCCCAAGCATCTTTGTGGGCAGCACGGGCAGCTTTGGCAGCAGGTTTGGATGCGACATCAAACGTGTTAGCTGCGCTACAGTTAGGGCAGCAGCCTAGTGGTACAATGGCTCATGCTTTAGTTATGGCGCTATCGGCAGTAGAAGGAAGTGAAGACCAAGCCTTTACAGCATTCCATCGTTATTTTCCAGGTGCATCATTATTGATTGATACTTACGATCCAATCGCTGCAGCCCAACGGTTGTCAGCAAAAGTTAGATCGGGAGAAATAGAGTTAGCTGGAGTGAGGATCGACTCGGGTGATTTGGTTGCTTTGTCACTAGAGGTGCGATCACTGCTTCCGGGTGTACCAATTTTTGTCAGTGGGGATATAGACGAGTGGGAAATAGCCAGACTCAAAGCTAATGGTGCGGAGATTGATGGTTATGGGCTGGGAACGCGATTGGTGACAGGTTCACCTGTAAACGGAGTCTATAAACTTGTAGAGATTGATGGTATTCCGGTGATGAAACACTCAAGT
The DNA here is from genome assembly GCA_964657295.1 of Iningainema sp. Taxonomy (GTDB): domain Bacteria; phylum Cyanobacteriota; class Cyanobacteriia; order Cyanobacteriales; family Nostocaceae; genus Rhizonema. The sequence goes on from CAZZVG010001155.1 coordinate 2,452, forward strand.
GGCAAAGTAACTTATCCGGGATGCAAGCAGGTTTTTCGCTTCAGTGAGAAAGGACATGTCATAGACAAGTTGGCATTGGCAAGTGAGAGTTCTACAGAAGGAAAACCCTTGTTACAGCTTGTCGTTGACAAAGGTAAGCGACTGCAACCGCGAGAGACTTTGGCAGAAATTCGGCAACGTACCATTGCCTCAGTTGCAAGTTTACCTACCGAAACAAGACAACTGGAAACTCCTGTATCGGTAACAGTGGAAATTTCTGGGGAATTACAAAAGTTAACTGAGGAAACAATGAAACGAACTGCAAAGGCGTGAGGGGGAGAGGGAGAGGTGATGTCAAGGCGACACCCCCCCTCACG
>CAZZVG010001156.1:0-2803 GCA_964657295.1 Iningainema sp.
GACTGTTTCTTCTTAATGCCCAGTGCCTTCTCAATCCGCTGCAGTTTCACAGTAGCATAACCCGACTGTTCACTTGCGTAATCAAGTTAAGGTTTTGTCCATTTACCCAAAGGTTGGGTTGTTGAGAGAACTAATGGAATTGCTTAATTGGTGTCGGCGCTGAGCAAAGACTATGAAAGATTACCAGAAACCTCTGAGACTTTTATCTACATCGCCATGATTCGTATTATGGTTAGGCATCTCGCATGATTTTTAACTGTATTTCGACTTTTAAAACATCCTCTAATTGCTAATTGTTGATTGTTAATTGCAAACAACAATCAACAACCAACAACTAACAACCTAAATTATCGTTTTCAAATGTTCCACCAACTGCTGTGTTTGCATCACACCCTCAATGCGATCGACTGGCTGACCCTGCTTAAACACTACCAGCGTTGGTAAGGCTTCAATTCCATACCGAGTTGCCAATTCAGGGTATTTCTCAGTGTCAATTTTGACAACTCGCAATCTTCCGTGGAGGTGAGTGTTGACTTGCTCTAAAATCGGAGCCATCATCTGACAGGGACCACACCAGTCAGCGTAAAAATCTACTAACACAGGGACATCAGAAGCAGACAGCATCTCTTCAAAGCTATTGAATTGCTTTTTTGTAGACATGTGACACGCACCAGTTTTCTATTGTTCGATTTCCATAGTAATTCGTGGCAATGTTAATAGGTGCATTTTCTACCTAATTTCAAATGAGATATACCAATATATAATATATGTTGGTATATTACTTGCCGGAGGTAACATGCAGAAAAACACAAGTGTGACATTGGGTGAGCATTTTGAGGAGTTTATCAATCGCCAAGTAGAGTGTGGGCGTTTTGCTGACCTCAAGTGAAGCTATCCGCGCAGGCTTACGGTTACTAGAAGAACATGAAATAAAGCTGGCTGCGTTGCGACAGGCATTGCATGAAGGTGAGAATAGCGGCAAAGCTGAGTATTCCTTACATGGGCTATTGGAAGAGTTGGACGAGGAACAGTTATCCTGATGCCATCTTTTCGCCTTACTGAACTAGCTAAGCAAGATTTGCGCTCTATTGGTCGCTATACACAACAGACTTGGGGACGAGAGCAACGAAATATCTACCTTTCTAAGCTGGATGCCAGTTTTCATTTGTTGGCACGGGAACCTACCCTAGGTCGTGCCTGCGATCATATTCGTGATGGATACCGAAAATATCACATTGGGCGGCATTTAATTTTTTATCGTGAAGCTGACGAAGGGATTGTGATTATTCGCATTCTTCACGATCGCATGGATGTAGAAGCTCACTTTGACGAAGATTGAAGCAGCCTGTAACAGCCTAAAAATCTTATCAATTTTAACCAAGAATCACCCTATGATAATTAGCACGGTGGAACAGTAATGAGGAATACTGTTGAACTACTAAGACCAGTGCCAAAGCTATGGTCTTAGATTCTAGAGAACAAACCTCTAGAGGGCAAGGGTTCAATACCTCACTTGGGAGAGTCGCGGCTCGTTCACCAAGTTAAAAGTTCGGTAGTGTAGATCACGGTCAGGTACTTCACTAGCTCGACTCTATGTAGCTCCAGGGGTATCTGGAGGTTGGGTAAAGCCAAGACACGCATTACCGAATGTGGTAAGTGACAGGCGATAACGCCATAAACTTTATCTTTCAAGGGTTATACCAATGAAGAAAGAAAACCTAAGAGTTCCTGTTATCTCGCCATCAGGTGAGCCACTAATGCCAACAACGGCATCCCGTGCTAGGCGTTGGATAAAACAGGGTAAAGCCAAGGCATTTTGGAACGACTTAGGTATTTGGTATGTCCAACTACTAGTTGAACCATCAGGTCAAAATAAGCAAGATATTGCTGTTGGGAGCGACCCTGGCAAAAGATATTCGGGCATTGCCGTACAGTCTGACATGTTCACCCTTTTTATGTCTCACCTTGTTCTAATGGGATTTATCCCTAAACAGGGGACAGCTATTGCTGGGGTAAACGAGAAAATGTCTTATCGCTCTATGTTAAGACGTGGGCGACGTGGGAGAAAAATTAACCGCTCGAAAATATTTAAGCTCAGGAACCATAGGCAGAAACGTTTCTCTAATCGTACTCATCCAAAGCTAGCACCGTCAATTCGCTCAAATCGTCAATTAGAGTTGCGAGTCATTGCTGAACTTTGCCGTATTTACCCAATTACTGTAATTGTGGTGGAGAAGGTTAGAGCAGATGTTGATAAAACATCAGCACGCAAAGGCGCGGTGTCCGGGAAAGGATTTTCACCAGTGATGGTAGGTCAGTCTTGGATGATTGAGCAACTATCTCGGCTTGCTCCTGTCGTTACACGCGAAGGGTGGCAAAAAGACGGTAATGGGACATCTCAAGTTCGCAAGCATTTAGGACTTGCAAAGAACAAGTTAGATAAGGCATTGCAAGCGCCAGAAACGCACGCAGTTGATGCTATAGCACTTGCTGCTAGTCACTTTGTACAATACAAATCTTTTCATACTGCGAATACCCGTGGTCATGATTGGGTGGGCAAAGTAACTATTACGGATGCCTTATTCAAAGTTATTTCTAAGCCTCGAATCACACGGCGTCGCTTGCATGATACAGTTCCAGCAAAGGCACCAAATCCCACACAATACCGTGAGCGCTACGGTGGTTCAACAACGCCATTTAAAGCGAGGAAGGGTGACTTGATCCAGTACTCAACTAAGTCAAAAAGAGAAATCAAAAAAGTGATTGGCTATTGTTCAGGATACACAGGAAAAAGATTGTCATT
>CAZZVG010001157.1:0-2799 GCA_964657295.1 Iningainema sp.
CCCACAATATATGTGATTCTCTTGTGGGGTGGGCATCCTGCCCGCCCTGTCTTCAGATTTATGAATGCCTAGCGTCTATTAAACGTGCAGTGAAATCCAAGTGCGATCAAATATTAATTGATAAATAGGGTTATGAACTTTTAAAGAACCTTGTTGCTTGACTACTAGCCCCGATAAGAGCAATTCCCTTTCTTCTGGACTATCAACTGAGACAACTTGTCCTTGAGCCAAAATTTGTCGATAGAGTTCTAGGAGTCGAACCCTTTGGCGATCGCTCTTCAGGATGCGATCGCGAATTGTTCTCAAATGTTCTGGCTCATCCTGAGATTCCCAATTGTCTATTACCTGAGTGCGCACCAAGTTTTCCATCCACTCGGCTTCAGCGTTTACGGGAATAGGAGATGAACAACTACGAATAAGTTTACAGAGCTTTTGGGTGAGAAAGGGCTGACCGCTTGTCCAGGTTAACAATTCTTTGAGTACCGCTTGAGGATTGCTAAATTTCTCTTTCAATCCCTGAAGCAAAGGTTGAGCTTCGTGTAATTGAAAGCCACTCAGTTGAATTGCCTGACCAATATTAAAAGGCGTTCTTTGGTAATCAGTAATCAAATCTGAAGGTGTGGCAACTCCAAGCAGAGCAAAAGTTAAACGCTTATATTCTGGATTAATACTGCGCTGGTTATAGCAAGAGCGAATCAAAGCAAAAAAGTCATTTACAGAGAACTTTAAACCTAAGATGCTGTCAATTTCATCTAAAAATACGATCAAGTTTTTTGGCAGAACACGATCCTCTACTCTGACCAGCGCCAGCAGAACTTCTTCAAAAAATCGACTCAACCGCTGCACAGGAGAAATATCAAGCTGCTCATTCCACCAAGCTTTCAAATTCACCAATCCTTGCAAGTCAAAACTCTGCCATAACTCCACTGCCAATCCCTTGTACCATTGGTCAGGCGTGACGTTCTCGCTGCCAATGCGGGTCATGTCAATTGCTGCACAGACGAACCCCTCTTGCTGAAGACGGTGCATCATGTGTACCATGAGGCTAGATTTGCCCATTTGCCGCGTATTCAGGATGTAACAAAACTCCCCAAGCTTCAATGCTTTGTAGAGGTGACGGTCTGCTGAGCGCACCACATAAGTGGGAGCATCCATTGGCAAACTTCCGCCAATTTGATAGTCAAAGGTCGAGGGATTTTCGGCACTCCTCAGCAAAGCGTTTTCAAATACCAGTTCTGCTTGGGTAGCTTTGAGAATTTCTAGGGTTTGTGACAGTTCTTGAGTGCGTTCTTTAACTTTTTGTTCTAAAGTTCGGTTGGACTCGAAGAGTGCGTCTTTTGCCTGCTGCAAAGCGATATTCTTGAGTTCCAGTTCTTGAGTAAACTGAATCCGCTCCACTTCCGTCCGTTTGCGTTGGGTGATATCTATAAAGGCAGCTATGGCATAGACAATTTGACCCTTCTCATTAAAAACTGGCGTGGCGGAAACTTCCACAGGGATAATCTTGTCAGCGTGGTGGATTTCCATATCATCAATGGTTACACTTTCGCCTTTCAATGCTCGCATCGCCGGCATTTGCTCCACGGGGTACAAATGCTCCGTTCCCGCCTGACCGACTTTATAAATCTCACTTAATTGAGCAGTTGGAGCTGTGGTGATGATTCCCTTGCCAAGTATCTGCTGTGCCATTTGATTGGCGTAATAGGGTTGACCGTTGGCATCAAAGACAAATATGCCCACCGGTACAGCTTCCAGAAATTGAGCCAGCCTTCTCTCGCTTTCCCACAATTCTGACTCCGCTTGCTGCCGTACAATGACCTCTTGTTGCAGACGAGTCAATAATTTTGCTTGAGCTTGCTGTGCTAAAAGTTCCTTTTCCCTAGCCGCTTTCATCCGCTGCACATGCTGCAGAGTTTTATTAGTAGTAATTTCTAAATCCTGAAAATTAATCGGCTTAGTCAGGAAGTCAAACGCACCGCGATTCATCGCCGTTCTGATATTTTCAATATCGCCATAGGCAGAAATAATGACTGCTTTAATGATGGGATGTAACTCATTGAGTTTAGTGAGCAAAGTTAGCCCATCCATTTCCGGCATTAAGATATCCGTTAATACTATATCTATATCTGGTTCGGCTTGTAGCTTTAAGAGTGCTTCTACACCATTGTGGGCAAAAATTAACTGGAATTGCTTTTCCCGAATTTTTTTTCTAAATTTCTGGAGGAGCAGGTGTTCTAAGTCAGGCTCATCATCGACAACCAGTATTTTAGCTGGCATAGTTTCTTTTTTGATTGGGATTATATAATACCTCTCCCCAACCCCTCTCCTGCAAGGAGAGGGGCTTTCCCCCTTCCCTGATAGGGAAGGGGGTTAGGGGGTTAGGTCTTGATTTACAAATTCAATATTTTTTCCTTTAATTTATCAAACTCAATTGGCTTTGTCATATATTCATCAGCGCCATATTCTCTGGCAATTTGAGATTTTTGCTCATCGTCATAAGCAGTAATAATAAATACTTTTAAATTAGGAAACCTTTCTTTAATAATTTTAAGCAGTTCTAGCCCGTTCATACCAGGCATATTAATATCTGCTATAATCAATACCAAACAATTAGTTAGCTGATTTTGTAAGTATTCTAGCGCTTCCTCTGATGATAAAGTAAAATCTAATATTATTTTATTTTGTTTAAGTTCTCTTCTAAATTTTTGTCTAAACAAGAACTGAACATCTTGTTCGTCGTCTACAACCATTACTTTCATTTGTGAACTTTGTTATTCTCCGAAACAATTTTAGGCAAAG
>CAZZVG010001158.1:0-2796 GCA_964657295.1 Iningainema sp.
AACGCTTACTAGAAGAGTCAGCAGATCAGCTCAATGAAGCCTACAATTCTTTGCATAATTAAAATGTACTCACCTAGCCTGTATAAAAATGCCCTTTTTTAGCTCCTGTTTCTTGGGATGTCCCTCCTCGGTGCGCGTCCAAAGCTAAAATGAAAGGGCATTTGTCAATAGATTTAATAATCGCTAGTAAGTGTTAGCTATGACTGAGAACAAAGGATTGATTTCTGCCTCTAAGACGGAACATTCTGCTGATTCATCAACAGATGATGCAGTTGAACTACAAATAATCACCCTACGTGCTTTGCTTAAGTTACCAGTAGCCGAACGCAATGCAGTGCTAACGCAGCAGGCGGCGACTATAGCCCACTACTTTGTCCCCGGTTCTGAGGAGATGGAGTGGGTAGAAGAATATGTAGAAGATGATAACTGGGATGACAAGTAGCCAACTTTTAAGGGGTGAGATTTGGCGGGTACAATTTGATCCAACCAGAGGTGATGAAATTCAGAAAATACGCCCAGCTATTGTGATTAGCGCTGATGGATTGTCAGGGCTGAGACTGCGTTTAGTTGTTCCGATCACAGGTTGGAAATCCGGATTTTTCAGCATTCCTTGGATTGTACAGATAAATCCTTCGCTACAAAACGGTTTAACAAAGGTTTCTGCAGCAAATCCATTACAAACTTGCTCTGTTTCTGTAGAACGCTTCACAGACAAACTAGGTGTGCTGGAAGACAGGAAACTGGAAGCAGTCGTATTAGCATTGGGTCTTGTAGTTCAATCTTCCTAGGCGAAACTGCCACCTTTACTAAGTTGTTCATTGGGCTATACGTCGCACTTTGGGGAAGATGAGAGCGATCTGTGTATATTGAACTTAGGGCAAGAAAATTAAAGGAGAAATTGTATGTCTATATATAACGAGGTACGCCGTCAAGCTGAAAATCTCACCCCTGAAGAGCAAATGCGGCTGATCGAAGATTTGTCAAGGTTAATTCGTCAAAAGGTTACACTGACGCCTAAGCCAAAGCGTAGCATTCTTGAATTGGAAGGATTGGGCAAAGAAATCTGGAATGGGATTGATGCTCAAGAATATGTGAATCAGGAACGCAATTCATGGAATGGCTAACCCAGCTACAGGGGCAAATTGTAGGTTTGGATACTGGGCCGCTAATTTACTTTATTGAGAAAAACACAACCTATGTGGACACAATGCGGCTGTTCTTTAGAGCCTTGAATCAGGGTGAGTTTACCGTCATCACATCTGTTGTGACTATAGCGGAAGCGTTAGTCTATCCATTACGACAAGGAAACACAACATTAGCTCAACAATATCGTGACATTTTGTTCAATTCCCAAGGTTTGACTACTATCGAAGTTGTTGCAGTTATTGCTGAAACTGCTGCACAACTGCGGGCAGATTACAATTTGAGAACACCGGATGCTATTCAAATGGCTACGGCTATCAGTGAAGGTGCTTCATTTTTCTTGACTAATGATGCGCGGTTGCCATCTTTACCAGGGCTGTCAGTGTTAGTTTTGGATCAACTGATAGATTGAGTATTTTCGCGTTTATGCGCTGATTATGGAGAGAGAAGCGATCGCACTTTGGGGAAGATGAGGGCGATCGCTTCGTGTACGCATTCAATTCTCAATTTTACGAATACGAATGGTCGTCGGTGTGATGACAGCGAAAACTCCCAGTAACTCGTTGGCGTGTTGATTAAGCGCACGGGAGACAATCTCCGCTTTGCTGGTTAGAGATAACCCTGGTAATCGAATTAGCACGACACCCGATGCGATGCGACCCAAGCGAAACACCAACTCACCAAAATCTTTATCAGCTGTTATTAACAGTGCTCCCTCTTGGTTCGCCAAATTAAGCACGACATCATCAGAAACTCCTGGTTCCATTTCGGCGATGTACCATACGAAATGTCCATCTTGCCGCAAACGTTCAACGATTTGCCGATCTAGATTCTCATCTGCTAGAAATTTCAAGAAGCCGTCTCAACAATGGGATAAATCACATCATATCGTAAAACCTCAGCTGCAAATGCTAAAGCTGCTTGAATTGCCTCGCGGGTAAGTCGCGGATGAGCTTGGAGAATTTGTTCTGGTGTTTCACCAGCAGCTAGCTTTTCAAGAATCAACTCAACAGTAATGCGTGTCCCAACAATAACGGGTTTTCCCATCATCACTTTTGGATCGGATACAACCAGTTGTTTAAGCTGCTTTTGCATATATATATGTGGCTTATTGCTTACTTTCTCTATGATGACACTAGTGGAGAGAAGATGGCGATTTGGCACTTTGGGGAAGATGAGGATAATGTCTTAGACATGCGCCGCTCCGCCTCTACGCACAACTCAGGGAAGAAACCTGATAAACTAATAGGAAATTTCAACATCTTAAGCTCTTGCCCTTGGGACAAATTTCTACTTTCCAAATTTCTAGATCAATTAAGCCAACCCAAACTAATTGATAACTTTATCAGCAGCGACAGTCAAGACTTCATCCATCCAGGCGTTAATGCTTTTGCCAGCCTTTTTGGCAGCGATAAAAATTTTCCGGTGATGTTCTGGAGTCGTGCGGAAGGGAAGTTTTCCAGAGAAAGGTTTGTCAGGCTCCTCTCCTAACTCTTCGCAAAAAGCTAAATAGTCATCTACTGAGTTGTAGAATTCCTGACGAGCCTCATCAATAGTTTTGGCTTTGAATGTCACTACATCCTTAATATCTAATAAACGACCAAAAAGTATTTCTGCTTCTACGTCCACTTCAATACTAGCTGTATATCCCTT
>CAZZVG010001159.1:0-2792 GCA_964657295.1 Iningainema sp.
AATATTTTCAGTCATTGGTTTTCTAATCGCTTTAAGGAAAAATACGATTAATAAGAGAGATAAGTTGCATGGGAGCCTGGGAAAGTAGGACTTTTCTCCACCTACCCTGACTTACAAAGCAGCTTGTTACAACAAATTATCCTGACTTCTGTACAGATGCAATAAAGCAGCGCGTCTGTAGATTTCCTGATTCCTTCTTTAGTAATAGACATGACTAATTCAATTATAGAAGATTCTCAAGAATTTACTCCAAATATTGAGAAGAGAGAAGCGATCGGCAAAATATTTGAATATATTTTTTTGCTGGGTTTGCTTATTGGTTTATTTGTCCTGGCTCTCCTGATTTTTGATATTGGCAAAGATGGATTAGTTAGATTTTTCACACCAGGGTTTTTAACGGAAACGCCTTCTCGATTCCCTGATCAAGGAGGTATCCTTCCTGCCATTGTTAGCAGTCTTCTTTTAGGACTCATCGTGATTTTAGTTGCAGTTCCAATTGGAGTGGGAGCCGCTTTGTATCTCGAAGAATATGCACCAAAAACCTGGTGGAGTGATATTATTGAGATTAACATTAGCAACCTGGCAGGAGTACCCTCAATTGTTTATGGATTGCTCGGGTTAGGTGTTTTTAACTATCTTTTGGGATTTGGACCAGCTTTGATTTCTGGGGCACTCACTTTGTCCTTGTTGTCATTACCAGTCATTATTGTGACATCTAGAGAAGCCATTCGAGCAGTTCCAGATTCTCTCAGATATGCTTCCTACGGTTTAGGCATAACCAAATGGCAAACTGTTAGCAATCATGTCTTACCATATGCCGTTCCAGGCATCTTAACGGGAGTGATTATTTCCGTCTCCCGCGCCATTGGAGATGCAGCATGTCTGATTGTCGTGGGGGCTGTTAGTTTCCTGACATTCAACCCTGGTTTGTTCCAAAGATTTATGGCGTTGCCCATCCAAATTTACAGCTACATCACTCGTCCTGAACCGGGTTTTGCTAACGCCGCCGCAGCAACAATTATTGTTTTGCTGCTGGTGATTTTAGCTTTGAATGGCATAGCAATATATATTCGGCAACGCTACTCAGTGCTGAATTAGCATAGTGGGAAATGGGTAATATGTAAGAAAAATACAATTTACCAATTACAAATTCCCACCCAGAACAAACACGCTGCTATAAAAGATTTTATACCAACACAAAGAGCACAGAAAGAAAGATGACTTACGGTAACAGCAGAAGCAAAGTAGATAACGCACCAGAAATTGACCAGAAAAATGCAATTTTTGATATTGAAGGGGTTAAGGTTTTTTACAGTGGATTGATGGCGCTTCAGTCAGTCTATATGAAAATTCCTGAGAAACAGATAGTCGCTTTTATTGGACCTTCAGGGTGTGGTAAAAGTACTCTATTACGTTGCTTCAACCGCATGAACGATCTCATTCCCGGTGCGACGGTTGAAGGAAAGCTCAATTACCGCAATAGAAATATTTATGATCCCAAAATTAATTCAGTAAAACTACGGCGTGAAGTAGGAATGGTTTTTCAAAGACCAAATCCGTTTCCCAAGTCAATTTATGAAAATATTTCCTTTGCACCTCGCACTAATGGTTATAAAGGCAATATGGATGAATTGGTGGAACAATCGCTGAGACGGGCGGCGATTTGGGATGAAGTCAAAGACAAACTCAAATCGAAGGGGACAGCTTTATCTGGCGGACAACAGCAACGACTTTGCATTGCACGAGCCATCGCCATGAAGCCAGATGTCTTGTTGATGGATGAACCATGTTCTGCTCTAGATCCGATTTCAACTCGTCAGGTTGAAGAACTTTGCCTTGAACTCAAGGAACAATACACCATTGTTATGGTAACCCACAACATGCAGCAAGCCTCGCGGACAGCAGATTGGACTGCTTTTTTCAACACCGAAACCGACGAACATGGCAAACGCAGGGGAAGATTAGTGGAGTTCAGTCCTACTGATCAAATGTTCAGTTCCCCTACGACTCAGGAAGCTGAGGAGTATATCAGTGGCCGTTTCGGTTAACGTTTCAAGGTAGCATATGGCACCTGAACAACAAAGAGTGAGGCAGCGCTAGTGTTGGCAGGCTTGACAAGTGAGGTGGAGAGGGACAAAGGGCAAAAATCCGCTCTTCCCACCTCCAGTTCCCTGGCGCAATCTTCAAACTGTAGATATATATACAGACATCGTGTTTATGTGGTCTTGTTAAAGTAATGTCTAATTTTGCTGAATGTAAAATATGGCGATTCTAAAACTAGAAGATGGCACGCTTCAAACCAATATCAAGCAAATTGCCCAGGAACTAGAACCCCTAAACATTCAACTCAATCGCTGGGTTGTGGCAGATCAACCTCAGTTGCAGAATTTATTGGCACAAGATAGCCTCAGCGAAGATGAAAAAGAACAAGTATTGAAATTCTTAGATGGATATTTTGAGCAACTGCAACAAACTGTAGGTTATCAAACTCGTGACTTAATGGTGATGCATCCAGGAATACCCAATTTAGACGGGCTGCTGGCAAAGTTTGATCGGATTCATACTCATGCAGAGGACGAATTACGTTACATCATAGATGGAGAGTGTGTTTTTGGCTTTGTCCGACCTGATGGCAGCCAAGTAGAATTAACGGTGCAAAAAGAAGAGTATATTAATGTACCGGCTGGCACTGAACACTGGTTTTATTTGACAAGGGCTAGGCGAGTTAAAGCAGTTCGATATTTTACTGGGACGGAAGGATGGATACCAGTGTATTGTGACAGGAATGTCAA
>CAZZVG010001160.1:0-2785 GCA_964657295.1 Iningainema sp.
CGTTTGTCAATACTCTTAACCAATGCCGACGGCTGACGGCTGATATGGCGCGATACACTCCGAGCTATTGTGTCTGGGATTGTTGACGACAGTACTCACTGGGTAAGCACTCATTTCTACTGCAGGGTAGGGGCGCAAGAGATGAGTGTAGTGGTTCGACTGTTTCACCTGGGGATCTAGCCATAGATCGTAATCCTGATGAGAGAGAATGACAGGCATGCGATCGTGGATCGGTTGCAGTAATTCGTTAGCCACAGTTGTCAGAATGGTACAGGAGGCTATTTTTTTGCCTGACTGAGATTCCCATTCCTCCCATAATCCGGCAAAGGCAAAAGGCTGGGCATCCTGAAGGCGAAAATAAAATGGCTGCTTTTTGACTTGATCTGGAGGCGAGGAGAGTAGCTTTTCTTCAGAAGCGGGACTTTCTGCTGTTTTACCTTGTTGCTGCCACTCGTAAAAACCATCAGCCATTACCAAACAGCGTCGGTGTTTGAAAGCAGTGCGGAAAGCAGGTTTTTCTGCCACAGTTTCCGCACGAGCGTTAATCAGCTTCACCCCTATCCTTATATCCTTTGCCCAAGACGGAATTAATCCCCAGCGTAACTGCTGAAATTCCCGCTTGTTGTCTGAGTTATACAATACTGTTGCTACCAGTTGCGTAGGTGCAATGTTATATTGCTGCTCTAAATCGGCAAAGGATTGAATCTGAAAGGCTTGGGCTAAGGTTTCTGCTGATTGACTTAAAGTAAATCTTCCACACATCTTTTTATCTTCGAGTAATGAAAAATTACAACACTCAAATACCTGAATCAAATAATACTTTTATTTTTTATTTTGCAGATAATTACTATGCGGGCTTTGTTACTGTTCTCTAATAATTTTACCATGTTTGTTTGTTACTTTAAATGGTATGCTGTACTTTAATCCATGATTCATCAACCACTTCATTTTTATATTTGTTTCCATGGAAATGCTAAGACTGTATGATTTTTTACCTTCAGGTAATGGCTATAAGATACGTCTTTTGTTGACACAAATTGGCATACCTTTTGAAAGGATCGAGGTCAATATTTTGACAAAGGAGACGCAAACGCTAGAATTTTTAAGCAAAAATCCCAACGGTAAGATTCCCGTTTTGGAGATTGAATCGGGTAAATATTTAGCCGAATCAAATGCTATAATGATTTACCTGAGTGAAGGAACAGAATTTTTACCCTATGACCGCTTTTTACGCGCGCAGGTGCTAGCATGGCTATTTTTTGAACAAAACAGCCATGAACCTTTTATTGCTACATCAAGATTTTTAATTTCTATTTTAGGTAAACCTGAAGAATATAAAGATGTCATTGAGCAAAAACGCGAACCTGGTTACGCAGCACTTAGGATCATGGAAAACCATTTAACGTCGCATAACTTTTTTGTGGGAAAACGTTATACCATTGCTGATATGGGCTTGTTTGCTTACACTCACGTAGCTAACGAGGGTGGGTTCGATTTGACACAATTTCCAGCTATTCAAGCTTGGATAGAACGAGTTAAAGCCCAGCCAAGATACATCAGTATTACCGCAGAAGGGAGTGGAGGATAAATAGTCGAGACGCTTCAAACAGGGAATCTGTATATATCCTGTTTGAGCGCCTCCTAACTCTTAGGAATTTTTCTCTATAAATCGCTATCAATTTCAATTAACTTTTGGCGAGAAGATAAACCAGATTTAATTCTAATGTGTGATTTGGGTACATCAAATTTTTTGGACAGTAGTTTAATCAACTCTTTATTAGCTTTCCCATCTACAGGAGGTGATTTTAAATGCACAGTTAAACTACCGTCAGTTTCTTCGACGAGCTTCTGAACTTTGGAATTAGGTTTAACTTTGACTTGTTTTTGCATAACGCTTTCTATTTAAATAAAAAACCCATCGCTATAACGATGAGTAGGGATAAGACTAAATAAAGGTTTTGATTCTGTATGGACGACATTTTCGTGCGAAAGTAGGGGCGGGTTTAACGAGATACTACGTCTACTTGAATGTTGTTTCTATTAAACCCGCCCCTACTATGGGTAATTTGGGCTACCGTTACCAATGACAGAAACCTTGTGTCGGTAAACTAATTCACCACCATACCAACCAGAAACGCCAAGAAGCGTTGCGACAACGGCTGAGAGTATAAGTCCCCAAGGTAATATAGGTGACACGGGGTTATTCAGGCGCAGAAGTAGGTTGACAATTGTGAGTGCCAAGGCAGAAACATTCAGAATTAGGTGCGCCCAGCCTGCAGTCCTTTTGCGAACTCGTTGTATTCTTAAAAAGTCCAGCATCCCTGTTAAGGCTGCGGCTAATCCTCCTACCAATCCACCAACTATTAGCCAATATGAGGCTTTTGCCCAAAAAACATCGCTGTTTAACCAAAATACTGCATCAGTTAACAGCGCTCCAACTAGAAAAGCAATTGGAAATTGTACGAGAATTGGATGGATGGGATGCCCAACGACTGAAACAGTACTAGGCACACCTGTATCATTGAACTCTCTGCTATCACTTTCTAGAAATGCTGGAATGTTTGGGTAGGGTGTTGTGCTTCTATCTTCAGTTTCCATAATTTACATCGCTTCAAAAAAATTTTTAGCTGCCATGAATTTGCTCGATTGATTTTTGGAGCATTTCATAAATAAATTTTGTGGCAAGGAGCGCTATTTTTGTTATCAGCCCTTCGGGCAAGGCAGAAGGCAGAGGGCAGAGGGCAGAAGGGAAGAAAAAAGTTTTAGGGTATTGCCTTTTTGCCTT
>CAZZVG010001161.1:0-2783 GCA_964657295.1 Iningainema sp.
TTCCATCGAACCTTCAACAATGACATGTTTGAGCGGTATTCCCTCAGCTAGACGATGGTTGTAGTTATCCACCAACAGCAGTCCGTTGCGGGTGGCAACACCAAACAGGGTAATGAAGCCAACCATCGAAGCGACGGAGACTATACCACCGCTTAAGGTAACAGAGATGACACCGCCAATTAATGCCAAAGGCAGGTTAACCAGAATCATCACCGTAGCAGCAATTGACTGGACGGCAAAGTAAATTAGCACGGCGATGGCAACAAAAGCAATGGAACCAGAAATCAGGAAAGTTTGGGTTGCCTGCTCCTGTGCCTGAAATTGACCGCCATATTGAATGTAGTACCCTGGAGGCAACGATATCTGCTTAAGACGAGTACGCACATCTTTAATCACAGATCCTAAATCCCGCCCGGAAACATTGGCAGAAACGACAATCAGTCGAGAAACGTTTTCTCGGTTAATAGTACTAGGTCCTGTGCCATAGTCAACTTTGGCAACCTGAGAAAGGGGAATTTTTTGCTTGTTTGGTGTATCTACTAGCAAATTGCCAATTAAGTCTAAATTGTGACGATAGCGCTCTTGTAACCAGACAACGAGATTGAACGTTTGTTGTTTCTCCAACACTTGAGAAACCACTTTACCGTTCAGCCCAGTCTCAATCGTTTCTGCCAGTTCCCCAATCGTCAGTCCATAGCGAGCTGCGGCATCTCGGTCAAACTGGATTTGGATTTGCTTGACGGGGACTTGAGGTTCGAGTTGCAGATCGACAATACCAGGAATGCCTTTCATGGTAGACTGTACCTGTTGACCGATGGTGCGGAGTTGTTCGAGTTCAGGACCGTAAATTTTGATAGCGATCGCACTTCTCACTCCTGAGAGAATTTCATCCAACCGATGCGAGATAAATCCACCAATATTAGTCGCAACACCGGGAAGTTTGTCAAACTTCTGACGGAGTGCCTCAATCGTCTTCTCTCTATGCAATGCTCCTTTTTCGCTAATTTGCACATCCAACTCCCCAAAGTTTACCCCTGCAACATCTGGATCTCCTTGAGCAAACCCAGAACGAAACTGAATAGTATCAAACCGCTGATCATTTTTAAAAGTATCCATAACGGCTATTGCCGACTGATTTGTAGCGTCTAGGGACTCACCAGGATAGAGAGTTATGGCATTGACTAGGGAACGATCTTGAAATTCAGGTAAGAAGACTTTCCCCAACCCAGACAGGATAATTACCGAAGCAACAAAACCTCCGAGTGCAACTCCAATGACTACTTTGGGACGACGAATAGAAAATTTTAAAGCTGGACGATACAATTGGTGTGCGAGGCGCTCCAGCCAAGTCTCAGTACTGGGCAGATGGCGGTTTGCTAGTAGCAAGGCACACAAAGCTGGAGTCAGTGTCAAAGCAACTAGGGTGGAGGCAAGAATTGATAGCAGGTAAGTCATGCCCATCGGTGTAAAAATACGCCCCTCTACCCCAGATAAAGCGAAGATTGGCGCAAACACCACCGCAATAATGACTGTAGAAAACAAGACGCTGACACGCACTTCTACTGAGCCGTTGAACACAACTTGTAAAGGCGGAATTGGTGTTCCTGCCATTTGGTTCTCCCGCAGACGGCGGTAGACATTTTCCATATCGACAATGGCATCATCCACGACAGAACCAATGGCAACCACCAGTCCACCTAAGGTCATTGTGTTAATACCCTGTCCTGTCCAGTTAAGAATCACTATACCCAACAGTAAGGACAGGGGCAAAGCACTGAGACTAATGATGACAGTGCGCCAGTTCATCAAGAAGAGAATCAAGACAACGGAAACAATAACTGTGCCATCGCGTAAAGCGTCCTCAACGTTTTTGAGCGAAGCCTCGATGAACAAATTCTGGTCGAAAGTTTTGGTAAATTTTACATCCAGTGGTAGCCCTGGCTTTATCTCCTCCATTGCTTGTTCAACAGCTTTGACAACTGTAGGAGTGTCTGCTACAGGCTGCTTGCTCACAGTTAAAA
This sequence comes from Iningainema sp., assembly GCA_964657295.1. Classification (GTDB taxonomy): domain Bacteria; phylum Cyanobacteriota; class Cyanobacteriia; order Cyanobacteriales; family Nostocaceae; genus Rhizonema. The sequence continues at coordinate 2,022 of CAZZVG010001161.1, forward strand.
TTAATGCTCGCTTACCTCGAAACAGTCCATCTCCACGTCTGAGTGCTGGACCAATTTTCACCTCTGCAACCTGTTCCAGTAGCACTGGTGTGCCGTTTGTTGCTTTAATGACCGAACGCTTTAGCTGCTCAATAGACTCAATTCGCCCAATTCCTCTCACCAACATCTCTTGGTCGGGAGTCGTTAAAAATCCTCCCGGAACATTAACGTTAGCGTTTTGTACTGCCTTGCTCACATCTGTCAGGGAGACGTTATATGCCCTTAGCTTGTCTGGATCTACTAGGACTTGATACTGACGTTCATCTCCACCGTAGATAAATATGTTACTTACTCCTGGCACTGCTAGCAAACGGTTTTTCACGTCCCAGTTGACGATACGCCATACTTCCATCAAAGAAGTGCTTTCACTGGAAAAGGCGTATTTGACAGCCCATCCCAACGGTGAGTCGATGGGGAGAATTTCTGGCTGGGCGACTCCCTGTGGCAGAACACTTTGCGATCGCTGCAATCGTTCTGTCACCAGTTGACGGGCACGATAAATCTCAGTATCCCAGTTAAAGACAGCTTTGATCGAAGAAATGCCCACAGCAGACGCCGAACGTAACGATTCTAGTCCAGGAGTCCCGTTGATTGCACTTTCTATCGGTCGGGTGACTAAAGATTCTACTTCCTCTGGTGCTAAACCGGGAGCATCAACTTGAATTTCTACTTGTGGTGGCGCAAAGGCAGGAAATACATCTAGGGGCATTTGCGTAAGAACGC
>CAZZVG010001162.1:0-2782 GCA_964657295.1 Iningainema sp.
TTGCCTTTTAACTTTTAACTTTTGCCTTGTTCATGCACGTATTATGATATAAAATAGTAAAAAAAGTATTAAGAATATGGCATTAACTGCTTCCACAATGTTGCCGTTGGGCACTCAAGCACTGGACTTTAAGCTACCAGAAGTAGTATCTCAGAAGAATATTTCACTTTCTAGCTTTGCTGACAAAAAAGTTCTAGTTGTGATGTTTATCTGTAGACATTGTCCTTTTGTAAAACACATCCAAGCAGAATTGGCGCAATTAGGAGAAGATTATGCGAACACTGATGTCGGCATTGTCGCCATCAGTGCCAATGATGCTAAAAATTATCCAGATGATGCGCCAGATTCTTTGAGGGAAATGGCAATAGAACTCAGTTTTAAGTTTCCTTTGTGTTACGATGAAACTCAAGAGATAACGAAAGCTTACACGGCAGCTTGTACGCCAGATTTCTTTGTGTTTAATGGCGATCGCCAACTTGTTTATCGTGGACAGTTGGACGAAAGCCGCCCCAGTAATGGTAAACCTGTGACAGGTGCTGATTTACGTGAGGCAATTGAAGCTGTACGGACAGATGGGCAAGTTAAAGGTGAGCAAAAACCGAGTATTGGCTGTAATATCAAGTGGAAACCGGGCAATGAACCCAGTTATTTTGGTTAGTTGTTAGGAGTTCAAATTAACAACTAACAACTGACAACAAATCAGTGCTGAATTTCTAAATTTAGGATGTAACATCCTAGTTGGACTTTACCAGCCCACAATTCATATTCTACTCGTAAATGCTCGGGTAAAGGGTGTCCGTTAAGCTTTAAAGCTCTGGTAAAATTTCGGACGCGAATTGGTTCGTGAGGTTGTAAAGATTCATTGGGCAACCAATAACGGCTAATGGCATAAACACCCTTTTCCCAGAAGTGACGGTAACTTAATTGAGAGTTGCCTTGCATAGTCATAGTTACCCGGTAAGGGGAAATTTCCAGCCACAATAACCTTGGGCTGCCAGCGTGAGTTGTACTTTGCTCTAGCTGCCTAACAGTAGACGGTGGTTTTCCCTTGATCAACTTATCCTCTGAATTTAGATTCGTCTCTTGGCAATTTTTAATCGGTGGTGCAGTCAACAGCAAATGAAAGCGATCTCTGTCCTTTTGATATAATGTTCCAGCAGTTTCTAGAACAGATAAAATGGGAAGATCTGTAGAACTCAGGGACAGGGAGACAGATTTACGGTGATGAGTTAGCATGGGAGCGAAGCTTTTGAACGAATGAAATAAATATCAGTAAAGCTAGCAGGTTAGGGAAAGCGGTAGGATACTAGCGCAGTTACACGCCAGTTTATCGTAATGTCGCCTTCTGTTATAACCATAGAAACGAAAGAAAAGGTTTCTCATAACCTAATTATTCAAACACCCCAGGCTGGATTATCTTTAAAAGGGCGTATTCGGGTTCCAGGGGATAAATCTATCTCTCATAGGGCTTTAATGTTAGGTGCTATGGCTCATGGAGAAACCCAAATCCAAGGACTACTCTTGGGAGAAGATCCCCGCAGTACGGCAAGCTGTTTCCAAGCTATGGGAGCAGAAATTTCCGAACTAAATACAGAATTGGTGCGGGTTAAAGGTATTGGTTTGGGGAATTTATTAGAACCACCTGATGTTTTAAATGCTGGCAACTCCGGTACTACCCTGCGATTAATGTTAGGCTTCTTAGCATCTCACGCGGGAAGTTTCTTTACTGTAACAGGTGATAGTTCCTTGCGATCGCGTCCCATGTCGCGTGTGGTCAAACCGTTACAACAAATGGGAGCACAAATTTGGGGACGAAAAGAGGCAACTCTTGCGCCATTGGCAATTCTGGGACAGTCCCTGAAACCAATACACTACAATTCCCCCATTGCTTCAGCCCAAGTTAAATCTTGCATTCTGCTTGCGGGTTTGTCGATAGAGGGCAAAACGACGGTAACAGAACCAGAACTTTCCCGTGATCACAGCGAACGGATGCTAAGAGCCTTTGGTGCAGAAGTGGTAATTAACCCTGAGACTAATAGTGTAACCCTTGTTGGTCCGGCTCAACTCATCGGCCAAACGGTTATTGTTCCCGGAGATATCAGTTCCGCTGCTTTTTGGTTAGTCGCTGGGGCGATTGTCCCTGATTCTGAATTGGTAGTGGAAAATGTGGGGATTAATCCCACCCGTACTGGTATTTTAGAAGCTTTAGCGATGATGGGAGCAGATATTCTCCTAGAAAATCAACGCGAAATCGCTGGTGAACCAGTTGCCGATATCCGGGTGCGTTCTAGTCGTTTACAGAGTTGCACCATTTCTGGGGACATTATACCACGATTAATTGATGAAATTCCAATTTTGGCGGTGGCAGCAGTTTTCGCTGAAGGAACGACAACGATTCGGGATGCGGCTGAACTCAGGGTGAAGGAAAGCGATCGCATTACGGTGACGGCACAGCAACTCAACCAAATGGGTGCCAAAGTTACTGAATTGCCTGATGGCATGGAAATTACTGGTGGAACTCCCCTCACAGGGACAGATGTCGATAGTCATACAGATCATCGCATCGCTATGAGCTTGGCAATTGCTGCTCTCAACGCTCATGGCACAACCACTATCCATCGTGCAGAAGCCGCCAGTGTCTCTTACCCAGAATTCATCACGACATTGCAACAAGTTTGCAGATGAATTAGCTAATAACCAAGCAATCCTCAGATTCCCGACTTTTTATAGAAGCCGGGAATCTTAACAACAACTAGCTAAATAGGTTTCTCTTCAAATATTA
>CAZZVG010001163.1:0-2781 GCA_964657295.1 Iningainema sp.
AGTTAGGTTCATCCAACCCTTTAACTCTTGATTGTTACTAACACGTCTAATAACATTTAGCACATCAGAAGTGATAATGCCTAATTCTATTTGCTTTGTAGTTAATATAAATTCACCTCCTATATGAGATGTTTCTACCTCTCTCTCCCAACTAAATTCACTATTTTGTTCAAACTCTCCTTGATCACCTTTAAATAATTGACTGGCAATCTTTCTAGTAGATAATCCATACTTACTATGAACCAAATCCTGATGAAAATCTAACTCTCCGCTTATATAAATTTGATATAACCCATCTACTAGATCCTTCTCATTTTTATTTAAAAACTCCCCTAAGATTAGATATCGCTTAATTACGAGCTTATTAGATATTGAAAAATTTCCAGCCCAGTTACTTGCTTACGAATACCATCAGCGTTGGGAGGTTGAAAATACGATTGACGAACTCAAAGTACATCTTTTAGGACGAAAAACTCATATTCGTTCTCAAAAACCACGGGAGGTGGTGCAAGAAGTTTACGGTTTGTTATTGGGGCATTGGGCTGTACGGTCATTAATTTTCCAAGCCGCAACCAGTGCAGACGTTGCACCCTTGAGCCTAAGTTTCACGGGAACATTGCGGGTTATTCGTCGTGCTCTCCCTAAATTCCAGCGTTTGCAACCACAAGAACTTCCTTTTTTTTTAGTTGGTTAATTCTGGAGATTCTAGACCAAATTCTACCTCAAAGGGTTCATAGAAGCAATCCAAGGGTTGTGAAAAAGCCTGTATCAAAATTTCGCTCTAAAAAAGTTAAACACAGAGGTACTGGAACAATAACAAATCTTCCTGTGTTTATTGTTTCAAGCACTGCATAGCCTTAACTGAACCGTATTGGGCTATAATATAATACTGGAGTTTAAACTAAAGCATAAAAAACCACTCAGCACGGCTGAGTTAATAACATTAAGTTGTTTTACGGCTACTGTTGAGTAAACCTGGCCAATAAATCTTCGCGAGATAAATTTGATAGTTGTAGTAGTAAAGAACCAAATTCTTCGGGTGGTAATGCAAATATTGGTTCAATAATTGCTTGTAGTTCGTTATCTAAGGTGCCAAATCGAACTCGAAGTAAGTTTTCTACAACAATACGTTGTCCTTGTTGCGTAGCCTCTGCCAAACGTTGTTCATAAATCGGCGATAACTGCATAACTAAATTCCTAACTACTGCATCTGTTCCATCACCAAAGTTCCAAGTATAAGTTAATGGTTCACCAAGAGGTGAGGTAGCAGTAGCACTGAAGTTAGTGGGGTCAAGTTCATAAGTTGGGGTCAGTGGGATCACTGATGTCGCGGTCGTGATGCCAGATGAAAAATTATCCTCAAATGTTGCAAGAGTTGGGTTTGACATTACCGTATACAACTTGATAAATGACAGCTAATAATTAGCTAGTAAGCGCTGAGAAAACTCTTGAGCTTTTTTAGAGTTGGGTATTTCTTTTGCTAAAATATGGATTAGCTCTTCTGGAGAAATATGAGGATGAGATCTCAAAGCCTCCTGAATTAGTGCCGGAGCTATTGGACCAATGATCTCAGCTAAATATTCTTCACATAGATTTAAAAAGCTAGTGTTGATAGCTTGATTTTTTATAGTAGGTGAATTAGGAGACTTGGCTTGAGTTCGAGTGGGTTTTTGTTGCAAGAGCGTTACTGCCTTCTTCTTAAATTCAATTCGTTGTTTCCCGGAAAGGTACAGCATCAAATTCTCCACTAATTCTTTGGTGTTGGGAGCATATACTGAAATTTCGCGGATTAAAGTAGAGGCAATAGGTCCGATAATTTCTGCAATAATCTCTAGTAAAGAGTCTCGATCTAGTGACAGAATTGCTTCGGGAACTTCTTCGTCAGGAAGCGTTAGTGGTCGATCAACAGTTGCGTCGCTAGATCCTTGTTGAGGAGGCTTTAGTGGTCGATCAATCGTTGCGTCGTTAGATCCGTGACGAGAAGGAGGTTTCGTTTGGGTAATCTTGATCGCCGGAGGAACAGACGGTGAAGGGGTAAGTGGTCGGTAAACTGTCCAATCAAAAGAAGCAGGACTCTCACGAGCGGGTTGAGAGGAAGCTACAGCAGCTTGTAAAGCCTGCTTTAACTCGTCTACAGAGGCAAAGCGTTGTGAAGGTGCTTTTTGTAGACAACGCATCACAGCCGCCTCAAGTTCAGGTGGCAGAAGGGATAAACCGATTTGCGATCGCAGTGGTTGTGGTGGCTTGGATGTATGAGCCATTGCCCATGATATTTCACTTATTTTACGTGTATTTAGACCCAGTCCAAAGGCATCCGTACCAGAAAGCATTTCGTAAAGAATAATACCCAAACTGTAAATATCCGCACGTCCATCTATGTTTTTTTCAACTTCCAACTGTTCAGGAGAAGCATAGTGATATGTACCGAGAAACATATTTGTTAATTGAGTATGTTCCGCAGTATCTTCACGGATTTTAGCAATACCAAAGTCTAAAATCTTCACCAATTCTCCAAGAACTGTTGGTACTAAAAAGATGTTGTCTGGTTTTAGGTCACGATGAACGACTTTGATGTGTTCGCTTACTGTTGCACTGTTCCGCCACAAAGTCACGCCTTGATGAGCTTGATACAAGCCATCACACACTTGCGTGATAATACTGAGAGTGCGCTCGACAGATAACCGATCCTCACGCCGCAGGAGTTGTCCAAGACTCTGCCCGCGTAAATACTCCATCACATAGAATGGGTAGCCTTCCGCACTAATTCCATAGTCGCTGACT
>CAZZVG010001164.1:0-2766 GCA_964657295.1 Iningainema sp.
CAGTTTGGCATGTACGGTAATGTTGGGATGATTTTTCGAGAGATTGGTGCGATCAAAGGAAAGTTAATAACTTCATTTCGAGGTTACGATATTAGTCTGTATATCAAACAGTATGGAGAACACTTATACGACAAATTATTTAGCCGAGGAGATTTTTTTATTGCTAACTGTAATTTTTTTAGACAACGAGCGATCGCACTTGGTTGTGATGAACAAAAAATTATCGTGCATGTTTCGGGGATCGATTGCGAACGATTTCGCTATCAAGAACGCCGTCTCGATCATCACAGTATAATCAGCATTACGACCACAGGTCGTCTCATTGAAAAAAAAGGTATAGAATACGGCATCCGTGCTGTGGCAAAGCTAGCATTAATCCACCCAAATATTGAGTATAACATTATAGGTGATGGACATTTGAAAGAACAATTACAGCAACTCATTCAGGAACTCAATATTACAGATAAAGTTAAGCTACTTGGTAGTAAGAACCAACAGGAAATTATTGAAATTCTCGACAAATCACATATTTTTATTGCTCCTTGCGTAACAGGTTTTGACGGCAATCAAGATGCCCCAGTCAATACATTAAAAGAAGCGATGGCAATGGGTTTGCCCGTCATCAGCACTCTTCATGGTGGTATTCCCGAATTGGTGCAAGATGGTATATCTGGTTTTCTTGTTCCAGAGAGAGATGTCGATGCTTTAACCCAGAAGTTGAGTTACCTCATCGAGCATCCCGAATGGGCAAAAATGGGTAAAGCAGGGCGTGCTTATGTAGAAGCACATTACGAGATCAACAAACTCAATGATGAGTTAGTGAAAATTTATCAGCAAGTCGCTATGGGTTCACAGATTTTGGGGAGTGGAGGTAGAAATTTATCAGTAAGTTGTGAGCAGTTGACAAGTGTTGGGTGTGGAGCTTTATTTACACAAGAGCGCGGCTCGTCTCAGGATAATTAGGGTTTTTAATGGTGTTTATACTTATATATAAATTTTTTATTCATACAAATTCGCTCATTTTGTCAGAGTATATGAATTCACGCTATCCTCATATTCGCCTAGCATCAAATACTAAATAATTAACACTTACCTAACAAGAAATTTTATGAATTCTCTAGAAACGACTCCGCAAGTTACGATTGTTGTTGTCCCGCGAGAACGTTTTAGCTACACTCGTGAATCCCTTGAAAGTATATACGAACATGAGTCGTATCCTTTTAAATTAATCTACGTAGATGGCGGTTCTCCATTACATATTAAAAATTATCTGACAAATAAAGCCATTGAAAAGCAGTTTCAACTCATTCGTACTGATGATTACCTATCTCCAAATCAAGCTAGAAACATCGGTTTGTGTCAGACGAACAGCAAATATGTAGTTTTCATTGAGAACGACGTAATAGTTACTCCCGATTGGTTGAAATCATTGGTAGAATGTGCTGAAGAAACTGATGCTACTATTGTTAGTCCGTTGATTTGCCAGGGTACACCCCTACATGAAGAAGTTCACTGTGCAGGTGGAGAATGTGGGATTTTGGTTGAAGACTTACCTTTGGAGCAATCAAACGCACGGGATATGAAAGTCAGGCGGCGGATAATTGAGAAAATTTATAAACAAGGCAAGCGAGTTGTCGATGTGCAATCGCAACTGCAACGACAAAAAACAGGGTTAGCTGAGTTCCACTGCATGATAGTACGTAGAGAAATATTTCAGCAAATTGGTTTCCTCGATGAAGCATTGCTAAACACGAAAGAACACGTAGATTTTTGTATGTTGGTAGCTGAGGCAGGGGGTACGGTATACCTTGAACCGAAATCTCTCGTCACTTACGTACCCGGAGTACCACTGAAATGGACAGACATCCATTACTATATGCTGCGATGGAGCGATGCATGGGAACGAGAAAGTCTCCAGCATTTACGTCAAAAGTGGAACCTGACGGAGGATGAGTACTTTAAAAATAAGTACTATAGGTTGGGATGGCGACGAAATATGGCGATTATCCATCCCCTCACCCGTAAGTTATTTTTAGGGAAATTTGCTTCTCGGGTGGTAGGCAAAATCCTGCGTCTTCTCGATAAGCAGCTAAATCGCTATCTGACAACTATCTATGCTAAAAGACATTTACCTCAACACAATGGGAAAAATCTGCCATCGCCTTTTGGAAATGAATTAGCCTCACGCAAAGACGCAAAGGCGCAAAGAGGATAAAAGTTTTGAAGCAGAAAAAGAGTCTGTCTGAGGTAATTTATACGCCTGAAAGTAAAGTCAGGCATCCTATTCAGTTGTTTAAACAAATGTGGCGAGACTTGCTGGCTTCTCGCGAATTAGCCTTAACACTTATGTTACGGGATCTTAGCGCTCAGTATCGGCAGTCGTTTTTAGGAATTGCTTGGGCTTTTTTGCCGCCCATTGTCATGGCGACTGGATTTACTCTTGCCAAAAATGGCAATATGATTCATTTTGGGGTGACAGACTTACCTTATCCAGCTTATATCATGTTTAATACTGCGCTTTGGCAGACTTTTGTCGAAGCGTTAAATGCTCCGGTGCAAGCGGTAATGCTTGCAAAACCAATGCTTACGAGAGTCAATTTTCCCCGAGAAGCGCTAATTTTAGCTAAGTTAGGTGAAGTCTTTTTTAACTTTGCGATCAAGTTGATTTTAATAGTAGCACTGTTTATCTGGTTTCGTGTTTCTGTGAGTTGGACAGTTATTTTGGTGCCAGTGGCATTAATTCACTTGGTGTTACTGGGGACATTG
>CAZZVG010001165.1:0-2760 GCA_964657295.1 Iningainema sp.
GGTGGTGAACCCTCTTTGTTGTTAAAAGAACTCAGTATATCTTTGGATATTAGTGATAATACGTGTACAAAATTTTCTCAAGATACATCAGTGACCGCCGAGGATCTGGCTATTCAGCCTCACAGTGACTCAGCGCTGTACTCTTTTAGTGAATCACAAAATTTAGAGGCCAGCTTGTTGAGTGAGTTAGAGAGGTTAGGGTTGGGCCTTGGTGAATCACAGCAAGAAGAATCAGCAAACCCTCTATTTGAGTCAATTTGGGGAGAGGACAAGTCGGAGCAAGATCAAGAGGAAACGATAACGCCGGAACTTGAGTTTGGGAATATTTTAGAGGATCAGAGCAATGCATCTGATCACAACTTGGAGTTTAGGGATATTTTAGAAGATCAGAGCTTTGCATCTGATCGCAAAGAGCAGGAAGAAATACCCCCAATCCCAATCCCAGAAGCGACTAATTCAACCAATCTTTCCCAGAAAAACCAACCTTCATGGTTTCACAATGTCCGAGTTGAAGTTAAGCATTTAGATTATCTGAATTACTCTATTGGAGAATTGCTGACTAACCAAAACCGTCAATCACTACAAAACGAACAATTGCAGGCGACAGTTCGAGTCATCCTCGCCCAGATCGAGCAACATCAGCAAAAACTCAGTCAACTACGAGATTTATCCAACAACCTCATTCCAAAACCACAGCAAATCGACAATTTTGGATTGGGTTTAAATACTGAGAGTCCAGAATTTCCGAATTCAGTAGCACCACCCAATAATTCAAAATCCGAAATCCCTTATGGAAAGTTTGCCCACTCGTCCCCGCTAAGCAACTCTGAGCAAAATCCAAAACTTACGAATTCTTTCGATCCCTTAGAACTTAACCGCTATAACGAATCCCAGATCCTCATTCAGTCAGCTTTGGAAGACATTGTGCAACTAACAGAAACTGCTGATGCGATCGAACTTTTTGCTCGTTCCTCAAGTGAGACACTAGAAAAACAACGTCGATTGTTAACGAGCACCTATGAAACACTTATGGAAGCTCGGATGTTACCCTTAGGAAATATCTTTGGTCGCTTTCGGCATCTTTTACAGCATTTAGAACTGTTGCATCACAAGCAGGTGCACTTGCAGCTTCATGGGACTGAAGTCTTAGTAGATAAAGTGGTGGCAGAAAAGTTGTTCGATCCCCTGCTCCACTTGATTCGCAATGGCTTTTACCACGGCATTGAATCCCCTACTATCAGACAACAATGGGGGAAGTCAGAGACAGGTGAAATTGAAATCTGCGCTTACCATCAAGATCGGTATTTGATCGTTGAAGTCCGGGATGATGGACAAGGGTTGGATTTTGATCAGATTCGCGCCTCGGCAGTAGAACGTCAAATTTTCTCAGAGGAACAGGTGAGCAGTCTTGATGAAGTTCAGCTAACGAATCTACTCTTTGAACCAGGTTTTTCGACCACATCTCAAGTCAACGATCTCTCCGGGCGGGGCATTGGGCTTGATGTGGTTCGGACTCAGTTGCAAGCTCTTGGAGGCTCAATATCAGTATATTCCGAACGCTATCAAGGCACAACATTTACACTTCAAATTCCGCTCAACTTAACAATAGCGAAATTACTTCTATGTCAAGCAGGCGATCGCACTTATGCCTTGTTCACAAATCAAATCGAGCAAATTTTAATTCCTCAAGCACATCAAATTAGAGCGTGGGAAGGTGGAAAAGTTCTTCGGTTGAGGAAACTTACTGATGAACAACTCATCCCTATCTATCAACTCTCAAAGATCCTCAACTATTTCTGGTTGCCAAATCCAATACTTTCCCAGCCACCTCAACATTCAGGGGAGCAGGCAATAATGCCTGTAATTATCATTCATTCCCAGGATATGCTGATTGGTTTGGAAATAGACCAATTGATTGGAGAGCAAGAATTAACAATCCGTCCTCTAGGCCAAATGATTATACCACCCAGCTATATCTATGGTGGTAGTATTTTAGCTGATGGTCGGCTGACACTGGTGCTGAACGTCGTCGCACTCATGCAGCATGTGGCAGAGCAGCAGAGCGATCGCCGTCATGATATCACTGGGAAGCCTCCAAAATCTTCTGTTGAGGCAAAATTTACCACAGCATCTCCAACACCCTCTCAACTTTCTTCAAGTCAACAGCAGCAATTGCCAATCCAAACTCGGGCTTTCTTAATCCCTTCTCCGGAAGCAAATCTCCCTGCTCTACAAAACAAAATCATCCTTGTGGTAGATGACTCAATTACCTTGCGTCAAACTCTAGTGATAACACTTCAAAAAGCTGGTTATCTGGTGCTTCAGGCAAAGGATGGCTATGAAGCACTCCAGCAACTCGAGCAGCACAAAGGCATTAATTTAGTGATTTGTGACATTGAGATGCCACGAATGAATGGGTTTGAGTTTCTCAAATACCGTCAGAAAGACAAGACGTTGAGCAAAATTCCTGTTGTCATTCTATCCACTCGAAGTGGCGAAAAACACCGCGAAATTGCTGCTGATTATGGCGCAACAGCCTATATGACAAAACCCTATTTAGAACACAATCTACTGACGGCAGTAAAAGATATACTTGTTGAACAATCTCCAGGCTAAACAACTTTCTCCGGTGAGAAATCGGTTAAGAGTTAATAGTTAATGGTGAGACCAGTCCTGTTCGTGGAGCGTCTCCCCTTGGGAGAAGGCGGGTTTCCCGCCGTAGGGAAGTGGCGTTAGCGTTAGCGTTAGCGAAGCGGTAGC
>CAZZVG010001166.1:0-2741 GCA_964657295.1 Iningainema sp.
GCCAGCAATCCAAGGGCAGTAGATAGGATTTTGAAGAATGAGTCCAAGTTAGTGCGGGTAAGAGGTGCTCTACCAACAGCAAAACCAGGTGAGCATCCCAAACTACAGCCAAAGCAGAAGGACTTGTGGGGCAATAATACACCCCCAACTAACACCAAGGCTGAAAAAGGTTCAGACGGTGATGCACTAGATGCGAACGACTTTATCGGAGATGGTAAAGAAGGAGCGAAAAAAGGTCTGTTTGCCTTAACCAAAGCCGACATTTTCAATATTTTATGTATTCCGCCCTATAACAAAGAGGGCAATATAGATTATTCAGTTCTGGTTGATGAAGCCACCGCATTCTGCCAAGCACATAGAGCCTTCTTCATCATTGACCCACCTAGCGAGTGGCATGACAAGGATGCGGCTAAGAATGGCATTGACACCATTGGTTCACCGAACAGCTATGCTGCAATCTTCTTCCCTAGACTGATGCAACCAAACCTTTTACGACATAATCAAATTGAAGAGTTTGCTCCTTGCGGTGCTGTAGCTGGCGTCTTTGCTCGTACCGACACTCAGCGCGGGGTATGGAAAGCTCCTGCTGGCTTGGACGCAACTCTATTAAATGCGCCACAACTGACTGTACAGCTCAATGATGCAGACAATGGCGACTTGAATCCTCTTGGCATCAATTGCTTGCGCACTCTGCCAGCTGCTGGTCGTGTGGTCTGGGGAGCACGCACACGTAGAGGGGATGACCGCCTGAGTGATGAGTGGAAGTATATTCCGGTTCGTCGTCTGGCTTTATTCCTTGAAGAAAGTCTTTATCGCGGTACCCAGTGGGTGGTATTTGAGCCAAATGATGAGCCCCTGTGGTCACAAATCCGCCTGAATGTTGGGGCTTTTATGCAGAGCCTGTTCCGACAAGGAGCTTTCCAAGGTCAAAAGCCAGGAGACGCTTACTTGGTCAAGTGCGACAAAGAAACAACAACTCAAAATGATATCAATCTAGGCATTGTCAATATTGTTGTTGGTTTTGCTCCACTCAAACCCGCTGAATTTGTCATCCTCCAAATTCAGCAGTTAGCTGGACAGATAGCAACCTAAGGAGAAATTAATGGCTTCAATTACTATCAATACAAAACGTTACGATCCCTACAAAAACTTCAAATTTCGCGTTAAGTGGGATAACAAGTATGTGCTTGGGGTGAGTAAGGTCGGTGGTCTAAAGCGTACAACTGAAGTAATAGAACACCGTGAAGGCGGCGATCCCAGCACCGTCATTAAGTCTCCAGGACAGACCAAGTATGATCCCATCACTTTAGAGCGGGGTGTTACCCTCGATCCTGATTTTGAGAAGTGGGTTAATAAGGTGTGGAGCTTCGCGAATGCTCAGGCAAATCAGGCTACCCAAGAGGTTTCGCTTAAGGATTTCCGCAAAGACATTATTATCGATGTCTTCAACGAAGCTGGTGGGAAAGTGCTTTCCTATCAGGTCTATCGCTGCTGGGTATCAGAGTACCAACCCATTAGTGACCTTGATGCTAGCGCTAATGCAGTGGCTATTCAAACGCTAACACTGCAAAACGAGGGTTGGGTACGAGACACTAGTATACCCAAACCAGAAGAACCGTCGTTCGACGATCCAACGTCATAAACCATGCGTCCCCTGTTAGCTTTGGAGTTATTGAAGGTCTGGGAGCAGGGAGTGTCTGCACTACCTGTTCAACAGGCTTTGATTTTGCTGACTGCTGCTTGGCCAGAAATACCGCCTGAGGAGCTAGCAAAACTTAGTATTGGTCAGCGCAATGCCCTGCTGCTGACGTTACGGGAGTGGACGTTTGGGTCGCAATTGGCTAGTCTGGCAGTCTGTCCGAGTTGTGGTGAGCGCTTGGAAGTCAACTTTAATGTTGCAGACATCCGAGTAGCACCAGAAGCCAAGCCAGCAGAGATAATTTCTCTACGCGTCGCCGACTATGAGGTCAGCTTTCGTCTTCCTAACAGCCTGGATCTGGTGGCGATCGCTAGTTACAAACACCCAGCTACTGCTCTAGAAGTTTTAGTTGAGCAATGTCTCCTAGCAGCCACCTGTCAAGGCGAAGATTTGTCAGCTAAACAGTTGCCGTTAAACGTTATAGATAGAGTGGCGGAACAGATGGCTCAGGCTGACCCCCTAGCAGATGTGCAATTGGCTCTTTCGTGTCCCGCTTGCAGTCACCAATGGCAACCACTATTTGATATTATATCGTTCTTTTGGAGCGAGATTCACGCTTGGGCATTTCGCATTCTACGGGAAGTGCATACCTTGGCTTCTGCTTACGGCTGGCGTGAGGCTGATATTCTCGCTATGAGTCCTAAGCGACGGCAATTATATTTGGAGATGGTGGTAAGCAGATGAGCAACTATCTCAGTAATTTGGTGGCTAGGATTTTGAACCTGGCGGATACAGTTCAACCTCTGCTGGGTTCATTGTTTGAACCGTTACCAGAATCTGATGCCCTAAAAGATGGAACCAACTTAAATTGGGAGCAACCGATCACGACTACCTTAGAGGAAACTGAGTTGGAAACTCGGTGGGAGGAACAGACACCAACGGTTCCTCCTCCTAAGCAGCCGTCGGAGTGGCGATCGCCCACAACCAACCTGCAAACAACTGGTTTAACCCCAACAGTAGCTCAATACTCTGGACAACTGCCAACATCAACTACCCAGTCACTAGAGGAAGCCAACACCGAAGCATCTTCCCCGCGACTAAA
>CAZZVG010001167.1:0-2740 GCA_964657295.1 Iningainema sp.
AAAAAAAAGAATCCGGATTTTAAACAGTGCTTTTGACCCCATGACAACTGAAGAAACTGTTGAGTGGGCAGTTCAGTTAATTAAAGAAGGTAAAAGAGGGTACATTTGTACGGTTAATGTTGCCATCTTAATGATGATGACTTCAAATCCGCGACTGGCGAAGTTTGTTGAGAAAGCATCATTGATTGTAGCAGACGGTCAACCCATTGTTTGGGCTTCGCGATGGCTAAATTTGCCTCTACCACAAAGGGTTACAGGAGTCGAGTTGATTGATGATGTCGCTGCAAAAGCCGAACGGGAGGAATTGCGGATCTATTTGCTAGGAGCAACTTCAGAGGCGATCGCGACAGCAGCATCAAACTTACAGGATAAGTATCCTAAACTGAAAATTTGTGGGATTGCAAACGGTTACTTCTCTCAAGCTCAAGCCAGCGAACGGGTAGAAGCAATCCGCCAGAGTGGTGCACAAATTCTATTTGTGGGTATGGGAGTCCCCCGGCAAGAATACTTTTTAGAAGAAAATTGGTTGCAGTTGGGTGTTAATCTAGCGATCGGTGTAGGCGGTAGCTTTGAAATATTTGCCGGGACAAAGAAACGGGCACCTCTGTGGATGCAAGAAGTTGGGCTGGAATGGCTCTACCGCTTGCTTCAAGAACCAGGAAGACTGTGGAAACGCTATCTAGTCACCAACTCGCGGTTTATCTATGAGTTACTGCGGGCTTTACTTCATCGAGTCTCTAAAAATTCAACATAAACAATGGTGTGGAATTCTGAGATAGAATATCAAAGATTCTATGCATGTTCGTTGTGTTGTGTCGGGATGAAGACTCTTCATGAAGACAGGTGTATGGTTTAGGGCTGGTAATGGGTAATCTCGAATTACCCATTACCAAAACCCTAGATGTATAAGTAGCTACTTGGTAGACTCGTCAGGTGGTGGCGATCACTGAAAATTTAGAGATTAACAGATATTATTTGTTAATCTTTAAGCTAGATCTAAAGATAAAAAAGTTTTTTATTTTCCTATTTAAGGCAATGGATAACAATCTAGGAGTTATTTATCTCGCAATTCTGGTATTTTTACTCTCATTCACAGTCATCAACATTTTTAGCCAGATTCTCAAAACACGCAAGGTAGAAAGAGCTTTCTCTCGCTTGCGTAAGAAGTTGGGACAAGAAAAGGGTACAGTTCAAGAATATTACGAATTAGCCAGTATTTATTCAGAAAAAAAAATCTTTTCCCAATCAATTCCCCTATTTCAAAAAGCTATTAAAGGTGCGGAAGACGAAGGAGAAGAAAATATCGCGAGTATATACAATGGCTTAGGATATGCTTACTTTGCTCAAGAACAGCATGACTTAGCTATTCGTCAGTATAAAGAAGCGATCAAATATAAGCCTGACTATGTGACAGCACTAAATAATCTCGGTCATGCTTACGAACGGAAAAAATTGACATCTCAGGCACTTTCAGCTTACGAAGAAGCACTTAAATACGACCCCAACAATTCTACTGCTAAACGCCGCGCTGAATCTATGCGACGCTTGGTATCCGTATAGATAAATCTTAAGATTTAATTCTTTCTTAATCTTTATCACACGCATATCGTATTCGAGTAGGAAAATATCGGGTTGTTTATGATATTTTTGATGATGTTTTGTTGATAACTGTTCTAGAGATAGGACATCGTAGCAAAGTTTATAAGACTTAATCGCAGTAATTTCCTGTCAAATTCTGCCAAAAAATCTAATTAAAAGTTTTTTGGCAGGATTTGAAATCGCTATAATTCTCATGGTTGAGGGATTTTTTTCACTGGACGGAAAAATCGCTTACTCTAGGGAATAGGGAAAAAAGCAAAATTCAGTATCTAAACTCCAGTAGTTAAACTTCAGTTCCTATTGCCAACCGGACACCCCAAAATAAAATTAAGATTGTGATGGCAAACCAGTCACGTCGAGTCAGCCGTAGGTTATGCCACCTGACTTGATGTTCATTAGGGCTGGTAAAACCTCGTACCATCATCGCATTAGCCATTTGCTCTGCCCTTAACAACAGATTTTGCAACAGTCGTTCTGCTACCATTAACCAAACTTTGATTGAGCCTTTAACTCCCAACTTTTTCCAATTAATTGCTCTTGTCAATACAGAACGAATTAAATTTTGGATTTCTTCTAAAACTAGGGGAATAAACCGCAATGACAAAGTTAAAGTTAGAGTAATTTCTGTAACTGGTAACTTCAACCGTCGCAGAGGTTGCATTAAACTTTCTATGCCAGCGGTGATTTCTTCTGGTGCAGTTGTAAGTAGATATAAGTTGGTACTGTAAATTAGAGTAAACAACATAGAGCTCAAGCTAACTGCTAAACTTAAAGAGTGGCGAGTCACTTTGATCGGCCCTTTATCTAACACCACATATTTGTAGTCTTGAGAATGATGAGTTGCGGCAGTACCTTGCGGTTGTTGTAAGTGATAATTTGAGAATTCTTTATGTAACTCCGAATTCTCAAGATTTGGGAGGCGTGACTGATAATTGATCCCCAGTCCATCAGGGCTGATAGCCGTAATCAATAAAACAAAAAAACACAATATTGACAGCCATCCCATTTGCTGCTGCCAAACTCGTCGGGGAATTCTTGCTGTTAAAGTCGCAAATACCAACAGCACTACCAGCAGTACGCGCCACAAGTTGTTAGCAAGAACGTAGGTTGTTAGAAAACTCATCAACCAAGCAATCTTGAC
>CAZZVG010001168.1:0-2738 GCA_964657295.1 Iningainema sp.
CAGCTAAGTTTATTTACCAATCAGCTTAACTACACCAATCCCACCAAAGTAAAGCCCAAGAACTGCACCTGCTAAAAGACTTTGGGTAAATGGATCGGTAGAAGGTGTAAGCACGGCTCCCAAAATCACTGCTGCTAAAATCACATAGCGCCAACTCACAAGCATTTTTTCAGCAGAGACAATTCCTAGTACGCCAAGCAGTAGTTGGATAATAGGAATTTGAAATGCTAAGCCAGTGCTGAACAGCAGCAACAATACAAATTCAAAATATTTATCAATAGACCACAGTTGCTCCACCACATCAGCACCGTAATTGATGAAGAATTTTAAAGCAGCTGGTATTAACAATAAGTAAGCAAAGAGTATCCCCGTCGCAAATAAAACACTCGACCCGAGAACCACAGGTCCAATCAAGCGGCGTTCGCGGCGAGTTAGTCCTGGTAGAACAAACTGGATAACTTGGTAAAGCACAAACGGACTAGCAACCACCAACCCACTGTAGCCTGCAACTTTGATGGAGACAAAGAAATATTCTCCAGGAGCAAGTTGGAGAAATTTGACTCCTTGCGCTGGTAGTTCTAACAATTGGACAATCTGCTTGACAAAAATGAAGCAGCCGATGACGCCTACGGCTACGGCAATCAATCCATAAAAAATTCGCCGTCGCAACTCCTCTAAGTGGTCGAAAATGGACATTTCGACTTCACCTGGCAACTCATCAAGAGGATCGAATTCTGGATTGCCGTATTCTTCGCGATCACTCCTGAGGGAATTTGTTGTATCTACATCTTGAGAAGGCGTCATGAGTCAGCTAGTGGGCGTCACCTGTTAACTATAGCGCAATCGGGAATTTTAGTCACAGCAAGCTCAACACTCAATTTTATCTATATTCTGTTACTTTTCTAACCGGAAACTCCTATACCTTGTGCATGGGGCAATGTAAAATGAGCCACAAGCTATATCTCCCTTCGTTTATGAGTACTAGTAACCTCTCTAAGCACATTTGGTCGTGCGGTTTTGTCATTGCAGTTATTGTCGGTGTCATCTTTCGGACGATCTGGCTTAGTGATATGGAATACAAGGGAGATGAACGCTGGCTTTTTGAAAAAACGCAAGAATTTAGCAAAGCTGGTCATATACCCACTCTTGGCATGAAGTCGAGTGCAGGTATACTTAATGCGGGAATAAGTGTTTGGATATTTATTATCCTCAGTAAATTATTTCTCATCAGCGCTCCACCTGATCTGGCACGTGCAGTACAAATTACGAATATCGTCACGATACTTTTGTTACCAGTGTTTATTTTCTCCTGCATTGATCGCAGTGAACGTGAACCTTGGTTTTGGTCGCTTGCGCTTGTTTGTGTCAATCCCCTGTCGGTTTTGTTTCATCGCAAGATTTGGTCCCCCTCGGTCTTTCCGATTTTTACCTTAACGATGTTCTTTGGCTGGTGGGGTCGTAGCTCTCCTTGGGGAGCCTTTCTTTGGGGTCTTACAGGTGCATGCCTAGGACAGATTCAGTTGGCTGGTTTTTTCTTTACCGCAGGTTTTTTAATCTGGACTTTGCTGTTTGAGCGCAACTCAGTCCGTTGGATTTACTGGCTTTTAGGTAGCTTGCTTGGCTCTATTTCTCTAATACCGTGGTTAGTCGTCACACTTCAATCAAGTAGACCAGATCGCCGACCATATATAGACCTATCTTTTTACCGACATTGGTTTGATATGTCGCTGGGACTGGATCTCAAATATTCATTAGGCAAAGACTACTTCGAGTTCTTATCACAGCCAACTGTGGCAGGAAAACCAATCTATTTAGTGGCAGTTCTGCATATCGCTACCATTTGTGTCTTTACATTTATTCTGTTGCGCTTCATTCGTCAGATCCGCAAAGAGCAACCCCTGTCCTTTGACTATTTGATTGGTCGCTTATCAAATAGTACGCTTGCTATTGGTGCTGCATTTTTGGGATATGGCATTTTACTGACTGTATGGGTTGCTCCCGTCTACTTGCACTACTTGATTATTTTGTTTAACTTACCGGAGCTTTGGCTTGCTTGGATGGCATGGTTTGGTTCCTATAACCGTCCACAATATCGGAGAGTTTCACGCCTTCTACTGACGGTTATATGTCTTTGCCAGACATTGTTAACAATGAATTTCCTAAATTTTATTCATGAAAAACAAATTATTCACGGTGACTATGGTACTACCTATCGTACTCAGCAAATGATTCACAATCAAATACCAAGTTTACTTCCAGTTGAATGATCTAATTATCGAAGACGCTCTTTGACAATACTCACGTCAATTTTGTTAACTTATATACGATGATGGCAATTGAGCGTAGGAGTGTAATTAGTCCAAAGTTTGAATATTATGGTGTTGGTTGTTGATTAGCCAAAAAATTTCCTCTCCTGTCTCCCTGTTTTTAAGCATCTTGAGGATTCAAGCCAACCATTGCCCAAGTCGTATAAGTTCCAATTGGACTCCAAAGCAAATAAGGAACGAGTAATAGTGCTGCTCCTCCAGAAATAGGTAAAACAATCATGGTTAATATCAGGACGATAATGAAACCTATTCCACCAATAATCGTACCCACTTTCAGACTGCGAAGCCTGAACATAACAGGGGTGTAGGCTATAGTCACAATTTCTAGAAGCAAGTAAAGCCCCATGAGATACCAAGTTGTACTGGTTCCGGGATTCTTTTGCCAGATAATATAAGCTGACCAAGCACCGC
>CAZZVG010001169.1:0-2733 GCA_964657295.1 Iningainema sp.
AGATTCAACCTTTCACCTGGTTAACGACTCAAAATAAATATTTAGCATTAATTATCGGCGCTACTCACTTCTCGACAATTGCCGAGTCACCACAAACGCCACAAGGTGCTATACCAGTTCCGCCACAAGTTATCGGTCCAAATCCTGCTCTAGCACAAAGCTATGTCAAAAGTTTGAGTGTTGCCTTCTTTCAAACATACGTTGCTCAGCAACCAAGTTACCTTCCCTACCTCAGTGCAGGTTATGTGAGTACCCTTAGTAAGGAACCACTACCTCTGAGTTTAGTGCAAACACTCAACTCAACGAAACCACAAAAAGTAACCTTCATGAAAAACCGTTGATTGTTTCTACCTTAAACCACACAATTAATTCACCTTCTTCGCCACCTGCAGCCAGAAGTTCAGCTTGTGGGTGCCAAGCTAGGCAAGAAAAGCCAGAGGAGACACCTGTAAGAATTTCGGAAACTTGTTTGGCTTCGTTCCACAAGCAAAGCCAGCCATCAGCTGCGGCGGAAGCAAGAAGAGAACTTTTGGGTGCAAAGGCGATCGCACAAATGACATCGACATGATTCGTTAAGACACTTGCTTCCCAACCGACAGAATCATCACCTCGTTCCCACACCACAATCCCATCTACACTACTGGTTGCCAGAAGCGAGGCACCTTTTTGGTTTGTCGTTTCTGACCAAGCAAGTTGGCGAATTTTGCCAGGAAAGCCTCGCATTACCCAAGGTTCGATATCTTCACCAGAGGTTAATTGTTGGGCTTCCACAACAGTAATCGTTTGATCCATATTACCGGAAGCCAGAAATTTTCCATCCGGCGACCAAGCGATCGCCAAACTGGCAGAAGGTATGTGTAAAATATACGGATCGTCATTCCAGTTTTGACAATTCCAGACCTTAGCCCCTTGATAACCACTAATGGCGAGGTATTTTCCATCACTTCGCCAATCGATACTCAATACTGAGGAAGAATCAAAATTTAGTGTGACGACAATCTCACAAGTTTCGGCGTTCCATATTTGAACATAACGTCCCAAACTAAAAGCTAACAGGTTACTTGTATAACTCCAAGCAAGCTTGTCAACCCAAGCCGGGGAATTCTCCAACGTCGTCATTAATTCCCCTTCTCGCCAAATTTTTACTCGTCCATCTTGTCCCCCAACAGCTAAAAATTGCCCATCTTGGGAAAACGCCACACAGTTTACTGACTCATCGTTCCCAGTCTGCAATGTTACTAAGCTGCCATCTTGCCAGAGGACAACCTCCCCAGCCGCAGAAGTTGCAGCGAGGGTTGTGTTTTTTGGGCACCAGGCGATCGCCGTCACATAATCCGAAAGCGTCCCTGAATAGTATTCTTCAAATTCTTTAGAGTCGATAGTCGAGGAGTTCATACGCTCTTGGGGGAGTTAATTGTTGGTTGCTAGTTCTCTTTTTACCTTTACTCCATACACGCCAAAAAATCTTCTCTCAGTTTCGCTTGATCAAGATTGCGACCGATGAATACGAGTTCGTTTTTACGGGTTTCGCCTGGTTTCCAAGGACGTTCAGGTTGTCCTTCAAATATCATATGCACCCCTTGGAACACAAAGCGGTTATCTTCACCCGCAATATTCAAGATACCTTTCATGCGGAAGATATCTGGTCCTTGAATACGCAGTAATTCGGATATCCAATGATTCAATTTTTGACCATCAAGTGTACCTTGTTCCACTAAAGCTACAGAATATACGCTTTCATCATGTTCGTGAGCATCTTCACCAAGGAAATTAGGGTCGATTTCCAAAGCGCGATCAAGATCGAAGGCTTGCACCCCCAATAAAGCATCTATTGATACCTCTGTATTGCGAGTTCGGTAGATTTTAGCCATAGCATTCATCCCGCGAATTCGCTTTTCTAATTCCTCAAGTTGTGCTAGTGCAACTAAATCAGTTTTGTTGAGTAAAATCACATCAGCAAAGGCGATCTGTTCTTGGGCTTCATCCGCATCCCAGTGCTGCCAAATATGTTTGGCATCTACCACAGTCACCACTGCATCTAACTTCAACTTTTCCCGCAAATCCTCATCAACAAAGAATGTCTGAATCACAGGTGCGGGATCGGCGAGTCCGGTAGTTTCGATCACTAAATGGTCGAATTTATCACGGCGTTTCATCAAATTGCCGATGATCCGAATCAAATCTCCACGGACTGTACAACAGATACAGCCGTTGTTCATTTCAAATATTTCTTCATCAGTATCAATGACGAGTTGATTATCAATACCAACTTCTCCAAACTCGTTAACAATTACAGCAATTTTCTTCCCATGTTCGTGGGTCAGGATGCGGTTTAATAGAGTCGTTTTACCAGCGCCTAAATAGCCAGTCAATACAGTCACAGGAACGGAATTGTTCGTCACTTCAGCGATCATTTTGTATTTTACCTCTTAATCTGACCTTTAGATAATCATTATCACGCATGATCAACGTTTTGGAGACAATACACGCTTAATGCGGCATGACCTACCTTACAAGATGAATAAATATTAGTCAGGAAAATTAGGCAAAAAAGAAGATCCCCGACTTCTTTAAGAAGTCGGGGATCTAGAAATCCGTAGAGTGGTTGAAAATATCTCCATCCAATGCCAAAAATCTGGTAATATATTTGTACAGTTGGGCAACTGTTCGGTATTTGATTTAATCAATCTTAACATTTTTGTCAAAAAAATCGAGTTGCCTGACGGCAACAAA
>CAZZVG010001170.1:0-2727 GCA_964657295.1 Iningainema sp.
AAACCTTTTTTTAATCACCAAGACACGGATCAGAATGGGATGGAGAGTTTGTTCACACCAGAACTTAATAAATAGAGTTTCCCCAAGAGCGATCGCACCGCCAAAAAGCGGATTGAGATTTGGATAAGTCACTTCCAGGTAGCGAGCAATCTCCCAACTATCAGCAATCATCTGATCACCGTCAACTAAGACAGGAACAAGCTTCTGAGCGGAATTGGCAATTGTCTCCTTTTCCACAAACCGCCAAGGAATTTCCTCGACATCAAGTCCCTTATGTCGCAATGCCATTTTGATTCGCCCAAGTCATAAAGTTTGAGAACCATCGTTATTTCATCCCTCAACATCTCTAACTAAACAATCTAATTCTTGCTGCATTTTTGTATGAACTAAGTCATAACAAGCATCTACATAGTTGCGATCCTTCGCGGCTTCTTTACCATATCGTTCAAACAAAATGGGAGCACAGACACGAGTGTGAATTTGTACAGGCAGAGGAATATTGGGCAGAGGGCCAATTGCTAAGCCCCAAGGCAATCCCAGGTATATGGGAAACACCTCTGGATCGACTTGGTACAACCACGGTAATCCCCATTCATGTAACTGTTTTACCAAATCGTAACAATCACCTAACACAATTAAAGTATCATGAGCGCCTACAGATATGAGGGGTACAATTGGGACTTCGTTCCTTAATGCTAGCTTGATAAAACCTTTACGACCTGCTAATTGAATCTGATAACGCTCGCTGTGAAGACGAAACATATCTTGTTGTGCGCCAGGGTAGACTAGAACGCTTGCACCCACGTCAAAAGCAGCACTTGCCATTTTTGGATGTGCCATAATGGCTCCCGTTTTTTGGGCTAAGTTGCCTAACCACGGACTGACTTTCCAAATAGAAGGATGCATCAAACCATACACCAAACGTTCAGTTCCGAAGCGACGGAACCAATCGTACATCATCATTACCATGTCTGGAGACGCCATCCCCCCATTGTGAGAACCTACCAGTAAGACTTTTCCTTCAGTTGGGATATGATGCCAACCATCTGTTTGAACTCGAAAATAGTATTGGTAAATTAACGAGTATAAGGGCATGAATGACTCGATAAATTGGGGATCTCGCTCATTCAACGACCAACCGGGTGCGGATACAGTTTTTCTTTGATTGCTGCTCATGAACTGAATATTTCTGTCTACACTTACTTCTTGCATCATTCTTAAATGAGCTATACTCTTCAAGGCTGATAGCAAGCATTGTCTATATTCTCAACTTAACGTATTCAAACGGTTGTATTAAACCACATTTTAGACGTAGTCTGTTTCAAAAAGTCCCTTCCGGGTGACGCTCGTAGTGCGCCAAAGGTAAATTTTCACTTCGACCTACTTAAGTGCATAATTGATCTTGTCAAGATTTTAACAATGTAATAGTAGCATTGACGACGACTTGTGCGGCTCCTGCAAAAAACTCGCGGTCAATAGTCGCTGGGACATCGCTAGGTTGGTGATAGTGGGGAGTACGGAGATTGGCTGTATCCGTTACTAACACTGCACCAATTCCTTGATACCAGAACGGTGCATGATCGCTACGTAAGACATCAGGTGTGAGCAAGCCGAGGAGGGGTACTGGTAGGGTGAGTATAGGTGGTAAATTTGACTGAGACAGATATGAGTCAGGAGAGTTTTGAAAGGCTTTGAGTAGTTGCATGTGTTCTGCGTCACCAACTGCTGCCACAAAGTCACCCTTGTCACCCGGTGGATGAAAAAGCAAACCTTTTGGGTATTTCTGACATCCAGCAGTGTGACAAGCGAAACCTACCATGTCCATGACAATCACGCCTTGGAGATTTTGCAAATGCGCTTTATTTTTAACAAAAGCCTTACTACCTAAAAGCCCTTCTTCCTCTCTATCAAAAAACACCAACTGTAAAGTTCTGGGACTCGAATGGGAACCTAGAAGTCGGGCAATTTCTAGCAATACAGCAACGCCACTGGCGTTGTCATCTGCCCCAGGTGAGATGATAATCGTATCGTAATGCGCGGCGACAATAATTGTTCCTGCGGCAATTTCTGTGCCCGGTCGTTCGGCTATGATATTAATACCGTCGGAGAACTTTTCTAGCTTGGGTTTCCAGCCCAACTTTTTGAGTTCGGTTGTGATGTAAGCACGGGTACGCGATCGCTCAACCGGAGTGTAGCGTGTAAAATACAACTTTTGAACATGGGCGAACAAGTTCTCAGCAGAGACTTGGAAAGTATCGGAATTCCTGGCGTGAGACTGAGACTCCGAAATAGGCGTTTTTGCATCTTTCTTCACAGAAAGGGGATTCTCAAATCTAATGCTATCAACAACTGACGGCTCATGCTGTCTCAATAACCCGCTCCCATACACTACTGCAACTGTCATCAGCACTAACAGCATCAACCAAATCCACTTTTTCATTCGCCTGCTCCGTGCAATCCTTACCAGAATAGCGCAAGCGCCAAGTTGGAAGCCTTGTATAGCCCAATACGGTTCAGATAAGATGTTGACTCGTGAAGGCAGGCTGTTCTTGAGCAGGGGGAGTAGAGAGGCAGGGGGGGCTTTGAACTAATTGTTCGTTAACTCTTTCCTCCCCTGCGTCCCCTGCTTCCCTGCCTGCCTCAACGAATAAATGCCTTAACTGAACGGTATTGATCAAAGGTGGACATCAAACAGGTAAGAGTCCGTCAAATAAACAAAAGCATCAG
>CAZZVG010001171.1:0-2726 GCA_964657295.1 Iningainema sp.
TAATTTAAGTACATTTTTATCTTGAGAATTTACTGAGTTAGCGACTGGTTGAGCTGAGGAAACTTTTTTGATGCTACGACTTGGGGAAATTTCGCTGAGTATTTTCGTACTGCCTGCAACTGTCATTGAGGCATTCACAGCAATCCGCGATGTATTCGTATTACCGAGCATCTGCTTCACAACTCGCGCCGCTAGCAATGATTTCAGTTTTGGACGCAAACGAGTCACAGCTGCACTTACAGTTTCGTTACTTTGTCCAAAAGAACCAGGGAGAATCTTGTCTTGGGCTGGTAAAAATAAGCCAAAACTACCTACTGGTGGAAGATTTAAGATATTTCTTTTTTGTAACTCCTGATACTTTGCCTCAGTCATGTGACCAAAAATATATTGTACCTCCGAAGTTCTCAAAGGTATGGCGTCAATACGCTTTATCGACTGGAGAGCTTGCTTTGCTTGCTGAGTCGTGCTACTATCTAAGGTATCATCCAATCCTATTTTAAGAGTCACATTCTCAGGGATGCTGCGGATACGCTCTTGTAATAACGTACCAGGTTTTAATTGTGATAATCCTCGTGCCTTAGTGTCGAGCAACTTACCGCTCCCAGTCAATCCCTTGCGGTGTTCTAGTTGTACCAGTCTACGTTCTCCCCCCTGTGCATCTAAGACGGAAAAAATTGTATTGCTGTTGAAGGCTTCTAAAGTTTGTGAATCGATTCCACCCAACCATAAATCGACTTGGTTGCCATTGACGTTGGTAATCACTGCATCTGCAGATTGTGAAGAAAGGGGAGTAAAGTAAATTGGTGGGTTGGCATTTTTTGAGTGGAAATTTGATTCAAATTCTGGGTCTTGATAGTTTCCTTGCTGTCCTGCTACAATTTTCGTACTCCGACTTATATTGACAAGCGCTCTTATATAAGATTCATTGCTAGTTTGCTGCCAGAGATATTGAGTGAATAGATAAGTAAAAGCTCCAGCACTAAAATCGTTAAATCTCGCATCAGAAGCGAATTGCTCGCGTTTCGCTGCGGCGATGACAACTCCTTTGGCAATCCCTTTTCTGCGTTTATCGACAAACTCTTGCGGTGAAAGTTTGAGTTTTGCTAACCATTGGCGCTGATATTCTAATTCTTCCGAACTCGGTGGAAGCAAATTAGGAGTATCAGCAGAGCGCACTAGGAAATTTCCCCGCTTCCCACCGCCAGAATGACAGCTATCCAAGACGACAGTCACATTTTCGGTTTTTAACGCAGACATCAGTAAAAACAGCGTATGTCCCATGATGTCACGTATAGCAGCACCTTGGGGGCGTGCATCGACTGGCAAAAATGTAGAAGTCTTACAATCTTTGCTTTGGTGTAAAGCAATTTCATCACAACTGGGTTTATCTGATATGCGATCGCCATGCCCAGAAAAATGAAACACCACGATATCGCCTGGTTTCGCTTGTTTAATCAAATGTTCTTCAAAAGCTGTCAGGATACCTTGACGGGTGGCTTGTCCATCCGTGAGAGTTATGATATCCTGTGGATTAAAACCAAAACGATGAATTAATAACTCTTGTTGTAAAGAAACATCATTAACGCAACCACTTAGAGTCGGCAAATCATTAGGATAAGCATTGATTCCTACAAGTAACGCCAGTTTACGTGGTGTACTTTGCGCCAACACTTGAGCATATTTATTCCCTTGCTGGATAATATCATATTGGCTTAACCCGATGCTTGCTAGAGCAGAAGCAGAGAATTGGAGAAATTGACGGCGTTTTATGTATGACATAGTGGTGTGCTAGCTGAAAGTTTGCTCATCAGTCTATATTTCTCAGCGGGTGGGAGGTTATGCAGAAATTGGGGGAGAAAAGATGGATTTAGACACGAGCAGTTAATGTACTTTTCTTATTGAGGGGTGAAAATACGTAAAAAAGCAAGATGACTCTACTTAAACTTTAACTTGTTCTGTGCAATGCTCACGGCGACCACAATTCCAGACTCTTGAACCAACTCAAATCTCTGTAATCCAATGTCCAAACATTAGCGTCATAAAGCTGAGCTACCGCTACGACTGAGGCATCCTCTAAACTTCCCTGCCAATCTGGTATTTGACGAACCATGCTGTAAATATCCTGAAACATTTCCATGCTCAGTGCTACAGTTACTGTGTTCTCACAAATGACAGCTAATGCAGTCATTGCAGCACGGCTCGATTGTTCTCGCAATACAAACTTGTAAACTTCAAACAGCACTGGTAGAGGGGTAAGAACCTCACCAAACAATGCTGGTAACTTGCTAAAACCAGCTTTGCATTCCTGATGGTAGTCATCTTGGACAGAAACTAGGGCAATCAGGGGGCCTGCATCCAAAACGAGACGCTTCATCCTTGTATCAAATAGTCTTCATTCATTGAAGCATCTGTAGGAGCATTTTCCACGATTCCTGCCAGCGATAGTAGCCTTGAACCATTTTTGGGGCGTAACTTTTCCGCCAGTGCTGCCTGTACAACACTTGATGGGTTTTGCTCTGGGTGGTTTTTTAAGTATTCGTCAAGTTGTGTCCACAACTCATCAGGAATATAAAGTGTTCGTTTCATCTTGGAAGCCTCTGCATGTACTACCTTAGTTGTACCTCTAATATGTTCAAATGGCACTTGTGCCAAATTTAAAGATGCATGTAAGTCACGATCCTCCGTGTGGCGGCATTCCGGATTAGTACAAACAAACACTCGATCTG
>CAZZVG010001172.1:0-2722 GCA_964657295.1 Iningainema sp.
ATGGGATTATAAACTGTTGTTGCTCTGGTGTATAGATGACCCCGGAGCAACTTTATATATTGCTGGCTGATTCCCTACCGCTTCTAAAAATCTGTACAAACCTACCCACAAGTGGGTAAATCTGGACTTGAAAAACTGTGCGGTTTAAAGTTAAGTAGGTGGGCGGAAATAAACCCAAATGGTTTGTTGCGGTTAAGAGAGCGCTAAAGCGCAACTACTGGTATAAGCACAGTAGCACCCCAACTGGATTGAATTCGTCAGAAGTACGTTCGCGTTGAAAGGGCTGGGATTCAGACCCCACTCAATTGAAAGCCGCCAAATCAATAGATTTTGGCGTTCAAGTCTCAAAACCGGTTTGGGCAAGGAAAAAGGGCGTACCTTGAAACTTTTTCTTCCCGAAAGGTATATTTTCTATAAGTCCTACTCCCTGGAACGTTGCAGTCCCTGCACCAGGATAGTTGCTCGAGAAGGAAGTGACGTTACCAGGTGTAAAACTCTCGAATGTTTCGGTTCCCACACCTTCTAGATTGGAAAGGAAGTTGTTACGGGTAGCATCGGCGTTGGGAGTGCTAGATAAGCGTACAGGGTTATTAAAGTTTGAAGAGCTACTAAAGTCCTCACCGAAATATATTTGGTAGGCATGGGCTGGAATTCCGATTCCTACTACCGTTACAGTAGCGATCGCGGATGTGACTAATTGAACGACTAATTTCTCTTGATTCGCTTTCATTAACTCACTCCTGTAGATATTATGAATGTCGGCAGATTTACCCTGGAGTGATATTTACTTCACGTATACAGCATTGCACTCTCTGTTACTTATGGCAAGTCCTCAGCTAGCATATTATTGAAGTAGGTCGGCGTAAATATTTATCGTTGGGACTCGGTAAGAGAAGCAAGGGTTTGAGTCTTGTTGACATTTCTTTACATATTTATTGACCTTAGCCAGCGTATTTTTATATGTAAGCGAAAGGGTATAATATTTTCAGTAACTTGGACAGGTTAACTAAACGATTAGCCGCATTGTCTTTAGTTTTGATGTGCTTGTAATCACTTTGGGGTAAATCTACCAACAACCTTTACCAGAATGAAGGAGTGAGTTCAATGATTCAGTTGGGGATTGGAAAAAAGTTACGCAAGGCTTGTACTAAAGCAAAATACACGACTATCAAAGTACTTACCAGGGAAAATACAAATTTAGGTAAATTAATCACTCAAGTTATTACACCAGCGATTGCAGCCGTAGCAGTAGTCGGTATTGGGGTTCCTGCCCATGCTTACCAGATATATACTGGTGGAGAAAAAGGACCTGGAGATAATAATTACCCCCGTCTACCTAGCACCCCCAATGCCGACGCAGCTCGTGATAACTTCCTTAACAATCTAAACAGTTATGGAACCGAAACATTTGAGGAATTAGCCAATGGGACCACTCAACCGACTCTATCTTTTCCTGGTGTTGGAAGTGCAATTTTTGATATAGGAACTGTACGCAATTTACCCGTTGGCACCAGCCAGACTATACAGGGGGCTTACCCAATATCAGGAGATCAATATATAGAAGGCTATAGCTATATTGACACGTCTGTGCCTTCATCTCCTAATTTTGTCTTTAGTTCGATTAATTTTTCTCGGCCAGTTGCAGCTTTGGGGTTTTATGCTACGTCTATTAGCGATTACTTTTCAAATACCCCTGTCGCTCTAGAGTTAACAAGAACGAACGGGACTACGCAAATCCTGCCTATCCACAGTGTTGGAAGTCCTTTCGATGTAACCGTACAATACTATGGTGTCATCGCACAAGATTCCAGCGAAGAGTTTACAAAGGCTAGGTTTTTACCACAAACCTCTCGAGGTGATGGCTTTGGTTTGGATGATATAACTGCTGCCAAGTTGGAGCAGATAAAGTCTTCTAAACCCGTCCCCGAACCTTTAACAATATTGGGTTCATTAGCAGCTGGTGGTGTCGGTGTGGCTTTACGCCGCAAATTCAAGCAACAAAAAGACAGTGTTTTAGAATAGGGCTACATCATGTTGTCAAGTCCGTTATGGAAACGTTTCCGTATCGGGCAGAGGGCGATCGCTCTACCTTACTGGGGTAGTCGCGGTTTTTATCGCCCTTGACAAAAACTCGATGGGTAAACGCTTAATGGTAGTAACGCATGTGGGTTTGTGGGTTCGTACATAAACTTTAGATCTGTTGATAAATTTTTATCAACAGTTGGTAATTAGCTTCAGGGGTATACTTGGCTTTATACTCAGAGTGAGCGTGTTTTCTCATCGGAATCATTGATTCAGGATGAGTTGTCGCCCATCTAATTTTTGCTGCTAAATCTGCTGAATTGCCGACTTGAAAATGTAACCCAGTTACGCCATCTTCGACAATCTCTGCCATACTACCTAATTGTGGAGCAATGACAGGTAGACCAGAGGCAAAGGCTTCTGCAATTGTTAAAGGAAAGCCTTCATACCAAATTGAAGGAAAGACTAAAAACTGGGCATTTTGCATCAGTTCAAGCACAGTTGCTTTATCCTGTCGTCCTAAAAATGCGATCGTATCCTCAAGTCCTGCGCTCTGTACCTGTTGGCGTAGAGTTTCACCAATCGGACCGTCACCGACAATTTTTAAAGGTATGCTGATCTCACCTTGTGCATAAGCATCAATTAAAGTCGCCACACCTTTTTCTTCTGAAAGTCGTCCCACAAAAAGTGCGTAATTTCC
>CAZZVG010001173.1:0-2721 GCA_964657295.1 Iningainema sp.
CGAGTATGATGGGTCATGAATGTTGCAGTCGGAAAAATGACGGCGGACAACTGAGTTCAGAAGGCAGGAGGCAGCTATGCTCCCACGCTTAAAAACGTGGGATTGAAGTAAGGAAGCCGTATTTCTTGCGCTACGCGTCTCGAAATACATTTTTATTGTTTTGGTGGGCTTTAAACCTCTAAAGGATTTTTAATAATTTTTACCTTCTGCCCTCTGCCCTCTGCCTTTCTTTGTAATTTATGTCTATTTATGATCAGGAAGAAAGTTTTTCCTTAGTTCACAACTTTGTGTATAAGTCGCGGAGGAAATCTGGAATATGTCGAAGCGATCACTAAGTGCATCTACTGCAGGCATTGAAAAAGCAAAAAAAACTTTCAACCGCATGGCATGGTCGCAAGAATACTTAGCTGGTGCGGTAGGAATAGAAACGCGCCAGCCGATTTGGAAATTTTTTACAGGTAAAGCTATTGAGCGTCATATCTTTCTTGAGATCTGCTTCCAACTCGGTTTGGATTGGCAAGAGATTGCTGATTTACCTAATGATATTATACCAGAGACGAACGCGAATGAGCCGGATGATTGCTTAGATGTTAATGCCTTAGTGACAACTGTGCGAGCGCAACACCATAGTAAGATTCAAGCACAATGTGGCACAACACAGTTGTTAGATGTTGCCCAACCCCTTGAACTAGATCGCATTTACGTTGATGCCAATATTCTTTCGACTATCACTGGGCAAAGATGGTTAGACATCTGTGACTTACAAAGTTTCAACCCAGAACTATGTGAGCGCTTTGGCTTGAGCCAAGTCCGTCAGTCAGAAATCCCAGCCCTGGCGTTAGTTGCAACCCAACCCAAGCTGATGATACTTGGCAAACCAGGGTCAGGCAAAACTACATTTTTGCAACACATTGCCATTCAGTACAATCAAGGTGCATTGCAACCAGAGCGGATACCGATATTTGTTAGGCTGAAGAATTTTGCAGAAGATGCAAGATTAGTCAAAGATTTCAGCTTATTCAATTATATCAGCCATGAGCTAAGTAGTAGTAAAGTAACGTCCAAGCAGATTGCAGATTTGTTGGCTCACGGCAAAACTTTGATTTTGCTGGATGGGTTAGATGAAGTTCAAGATGAGGATAGCGCTGAAGTTCTGAAACAAATTCGCAAGTTTTTTGAGCAGTATTACAGCAATCAGTTTATGATCACCTGTCGGATTGCTGCCAACCAGTATAGGTTTGAAGGTTTCACAGAGATCGAGATTGCCGATTTTAACCAAACACAAATTGAAGCTTTTGCTCAAAAGTGGTTTACAGTTGTTGGCGGTAATTCTCAGTTAGAGGGGATAGCCAAGGCGACTCAGTTCATTAAGAAGCTACAGCTACGAGAAAATAGACAAATCCGCGAACTAGCTGTGACACCACTCCTGCTGAATCTGATCTGCATAGTGTTTCAAGCAAAAGCGGATTTTTCGGCGATCCGCTCCGCTCTTTATAGGCAAGGATTGGATATTCTGCTCTTTCGTTGGAATCAAGCCAAAGGGAATATACGCGTGGGTGTTGATCGCGATTTGTCGTTGCCCCATAAGCTCAAATTACTGGGTCAAATTGCCGCTATTAACTTTGAAAATGGTAATTACTTTTTTGAAAAAAGCATCCTCCTACAGAACATCTCAAATTATCTCTGCACTTTGGCAGATGCTAGTTCAGATCTAGAGGTTTTGCAACTAGATAGTGAGGCTGTGCTGAATTCCCTTGAGGTGCAACATGGACTTCTGGTGGAGCGGGCACGAGGAATTTACTCTTTCTCGCATTTGACATTCCAAAATTATTTAACAGCGAGAAACTTTGTTGTCAATTTTGAGCCGCAGGCTTTAGAAAAAAGCCTGACCAACTTGGTTAGCTACCTGGGTAAGCCTCAATGGCGCGAAGTCTTCTTACTCACGGCTGGTATGTTGAGAAATGGAGATTATTTGCTGCGGTTAATGAAGCAATATATTGATAGCTTTGTAACAGTTGATCAGCAATTGCAGCAGTTTCTTTCTTGGGTCAATTGCAAGTCTGTTTCACTTCAGGTTCCTGACAAACTAGCGACTGTCCGCGCTTTTTACCTAACTCTGGTGATTCCTGATAATTGGGCGGCTGCCACCTCACGCGCTATTGGCTCAGGTATAAACCAGAGCCGAGCTAAGCATCTTGCCTCCAACCTAACCCTTGATCTGGTTCTTAACCGTGTTCTAAACCTTAGTCTTAGGCTTGGACGTAACCCAACAACCAAGCGTATTCTTACTCTTGGTTGTGCCCTGTGCCGTCACCATGACTCTGGATGTAACTCAGAATTAGGGCATTTGACGTTAGAGAAGCGGTATGAAGTGCAGCCATCGCCACTAGGGGAGGAACTGCAACAACTCAAAGCTGAACTTATTGCTTCAGTTGACGGCAGCGAAAAATTGCAAGCATGGTGGAACACTTACGGTCAAAATTGGGTTAAGAAACTCAGAGCCACAATGATTGAGTATCGCAACATCGGCCACAATTGGCAGTTTAGCGAGCAGCAGCGGAAAACCTTGAAACAGTACTACGATGCTAATCAGTTGTTGCTGCATTGCCTTAATAGCGATTTGATTGTAACTCCTAATGTGCGAGATGAGATTAAGGAGAGATTATTTGGCGTTGCTGAACCAAAATATGAATTAGGCGATCGCCTCAAGCTTGCGGGCGC
>CAZZVG010001174.1:0-2715 GCA_964657295.1 Iningainema sp.
CAATTAAGCATGAATGTAGTTTTATTATGCTACTTTTTGAAGTGCGGAATGTGGGATGAAGAATTGCTAAGCGAATGTGGGTTGGCGGATCTTCGCGATGCCAAGATTGTGTTTGTGAAGGTGACTCAGTAATTGTGTCAGTCAAGGGCGATGGGAGCGATACCGCCGTGGTCGCAGGCATCGCACGTGTTCCCACCGTCAGAGCGCTCCGACTCTGACGAGGATGTAGTATGCTTGTAGCGTTTGTCAAGCGTTTCTGCAACAGAGCGATCGCTTGAAAAATTCATTTCACATACCTGTGATACACTCACCTCAATTCATAACCCAACTGAGGTGATTTTTCTCCATTACAGTACATAATAGAGTTGTCATTCACTATCACACATTGCTGTACAGAATTAGAGTATGGCTTCACCTCAATTTAGTATTCGACTTCCAGTCAAGCTGGATGAACAGCTAAACGCGTATGCTCAACAGACTGGGACAACGAAAACCAAGGTCATGCTTGATGCTTTGGCTCATTACTTAGGCTGCGCTGATGATGTGCCTTTAATACGTAGAGTTTTTGAACTTGAGGAAAGAATGGCAGCGTTGGAGGCAAAGAACGAAAAATAAGTATTTCTCGCTGTTGAAAGTCTATACGTAAATAAAACTATTATTGAAAAATAAATGCCATCTCGTCAGCAGCTTAAACAACTACAAATTGCTTTAATTAGTGCTTTTCCGAGTAAATCATCTCTTGAGAGATTATTATATTTTGAGCTAGAAAAAAACCTAAACGAAATTACTAGAGATAGTGATTTACAAGAGATTGTTTTCAACTTGATACAAACAGCAGAAACTCAGGGGTGGCTTGTTGACCTAGTTCACGCTGCACGTAAACAAAACCCTGGAAACTCACAGTTGTCAGCTATTGCTAAAGAATTATTGCTCCCTTCTCCAGCACCTAAGATAGTAACGAGAGACAGCACTCAAACGCAATCATTTCAAAAAGAATATTGCGAATGGTTAATCTATAAATGCCAAAATTATCGAACAGAAGGATTGAGCCAACTTGGTAGTCTATTACTATCAAATGTATTTGTACCACTAAAGGTTGCTGCTAGTTATAAAGATAAAGCACGTACAGAAATGATTCCTTGGAAGAATTCTGAGATAAATCTACAAAAGACGACGACAATTTGGGATTTTTTGGTAGCAGTAGCAGGTGACACTCCTGAATCGTCTCAGCGAAGTATAGTAGTACTGGGCGCACCGGGGGCGGGAAAAAGTACTCTTTTAAAACATTTAACTTTCGTATATGCAACTAAGAAAAAACAAGATATTCGTGAAAAAACTCCAGAGCTAGTTGTCCTGTTGTTAATTAGAGAGGTGTACCAAGAAATAGTCAAGAAGCGACCACTGTCAGATTTAATTGCTGAACAAGCAAAGGACATAATAGAAGAAAATCAAACGCCTCAATTATTGTCTGAATGGTTTTCAAGAGAATTAAAGCAAGGTTATTGTTTGGTAATGCTGGATGGATTGGATGAAGTAGCAGATGAATCTCAACGCAAGCTGGTAAGTCGTTGGGTAGACCAACAAATAGAAAGATATCATAAAAATATTTTTATCTTAACTTCTCGACCACGCGGTTATCGAGATGCAAGTCTCAAAAATGCAGGCATAGTCCTAGAAGTGCAAGCATTTAAATTAGATCAAGTTAGCAACTTTATTCATAAATGGTATTTGGCAACAGAGAAGAGTAGACGGCCTGGAGATGAGATTTCGGAAATAAAGGAACAAGCTCAGCAACAATCTGAAGATTTGATAAATCGGATTAGAAATAGCTCTCCATTAGCAGCAATGGCAGTGAATCCATTGCTCTTGACGATGATTTGTACTGTTCACGATAAAAATAAGGCTTTGCCCGTAAAACGAGTTGAACTTTACAAAGAGATGTGTGAAGTTTTACTAGAAAAGCGACAAAAAGAAAAGAATATTAGCGATAAACTAACAGGTAAGGATAAGCAATCTGTCCTGCAAGTACTTGCACTGAAATTAATGCAGCAGATGGCTTCTGAGCAGCAAACGGCTACTGAGTTTGAAATATCTCAGGGAAGTTCTTGGATACAAGAGCCATTGGCGGCGAGAGTTAGCGATGAAATAGAGCCAAAACAGTTTATTGAGTATATTCGTGATGTCAGTGGATTGTTAGTAGAAAATGAGTTAGAATATTACCAGTTTGCTCATTTGAGTTTTCAAGAATATTTAGCAGCCACTCAAATTAGCGAATTGAAACAAGAGAATTTATTAATTAGTCATATTACAAAGTCTTGGTGGGCAGAAACTATTCGTCTTTATGCTGCTCAGAGTGATGCTACTAAACTGATTCGTACAGTCCTAGATATGCAGTCTCCATCAGTTGACGTGATGGCATTAGCTTATGATTGTGTAGAAGAGTATCAAAGAGTAAATGAAAATGTTCGGAGAG
Source organism: Iningainema sp. (assembly GCA_964657295.1). Classification (GTDB taxonomy): domain Bacteria; phylum Cyanobacteriota; class Cyanobacteriia; order Cyanobacteriales; family Nostocaceae; genus Rhizonema. Next base: position 2,474 of record CAZZVG010001174.1, read on the forward strand.
AACTGCTACAAAGGCTAGAAGATGGATTAGAATCAACTGATCCAGAACTCTTCAAATTAGCAGCGCAAGTGAGCCTAATAAGGCGATTCAGGAATTTTAGACGGATTAATGAAGAAATAGAAATTGATAATGGCTATATAACCTGTGCCGAATATCAACTATTTCTTGACGAGACAGGTGAATCTCGTCAACTTCAACACTGGCGAAGTAACAGATTTTATCCTGGAGATGCTAAAAAAACG
>CAZZVG010001175.1:0-2712 GCA_964657295.1 Iningainema sp.
TTAAATCAACGCTTCCATGCCTCCAAAAAGAACAACTCCGTCCTGGGGACAAATCCCTACATGGAAACCTCTGCGGGTATCTGCTCTAAATGATTTAGGCGCTTTTGTTCCTGATCACTTAATTTATCAGATTTGGGGGGCGATTTTTTATGATCGCTCTCATACCCGTGAAACGGGTTTTTCCTATAAGACCATTAAAACCTACCTGCATCGTCTAAAGAAAAACAACATATAGAAAGTTTTTCCATGATATTCATTATGCCCATTACCGCTCTATCAAAATACTCACACTTGGTTAAGCATCAGGTTTTACTTAAGTTAATTACTTTAGTCAAAGCATCATGAAACTCATCTTCATCGACATAGAAATCATATGGACTAGGTCCGTAAGCTAGCTGCAAGTCTCGTTCTTTTATACTGGTTCCAACTAACTATCCATAATTTAACTTAGCAGCTTGTGATAGAGAGAAATAATAGGGAAAAACATGATCAGAAGGCATTAATTCTAGAACACTTATTCCTGATTGACAAAACGTTAAGTCTGCAAGTCCTGCGCCATGTGCACCAACGACAATTGATGCGTTGGCAAAATCCATTGGCGGATTAGTCTGCTTTGAAGGGTCATAATTTTCAAAGCCATATTTATGAAGAATAGAAAGTAAATTTTGCTCATTAATAATTTTGCGTGAATTATTACCTCTAGTAATATATAGTCTCCGACTTGGATTATTTAACGGTTTCTTGACAATGCGACTTAAAAAATTGGTAACCCACTCAGGGTAATTGCGTCTTAAACCTGGAAAACTAGCTGCTAAAACTACTTCAGCTTGGATTCCACTATTTTGAGAATAGGGAGTTAAAATACATTTACTAAGTGGAATCCCAAGTTTTTCCAGTATTTTCAGAGCATTCGGTGTATTAGGAGTTGGACAATAAATATGATCCACATCATTAAGCGAAAGTTTTGCTTCCTCAAATAAGTGCAAACGGCTAACTGAATCTAGCAAAAAATGTGCATAATTTTTGCCAGACCAATTACTTGCTAGTGATAAATAAACTCCTTTGAGATAGTTAGCTTTATGCAAAAAACGAGGAATTCTAACTTCATCTATGTTCAGACCATACCACGAATGTTGAGGAAGCAAATAGTTGTCTTGACTAAAGACCCATCCATCTCCTATTATCCGTCCTTTTTTTAGCTCAATGATACCACTATCAGGAAACTCTGAACATAATTTTGAATCAAAATTAATCTGACGAGAGCCATAGCAAACTAAGGCTTCTTGTTTAACCAGAGTTCTATCATACACTTGATACCAACACGCATTAAACTGCTCTGCATAAACTTTAGAGGGTAACCATTTCTTAGGTGTATGTTCTTCAGAGTCATCCATAAGAATGTGCCGATAAGTTTAAGAAAATAAAGCTCCTAATTGAAGTGCGGAATGTGGGTTGTACTTGTACATCAGTTAATCTTTCCATGCTTTGAGAGAGCGATCGCGGCGATTCTCTCAGGGCTTGTTGTGATTCCACCATTTGTGCAACTTGCTGCTCAACCCGATCCACTCTCCTCATCAGGACATCCATTGATCGAGCTAATTCTAGCTGAGCTGCTGTTAGGAATTGGGTAATCTCACGGCTGTTTGATTCTACCAGTGCTTCTATGCGGTCTAGGCGGTTGGGATCTGAACAGGTTATCAATGAGTTAGAGTCAAATGTTCTAAGTAAATTTTAAATGATAAATCGTTAGAATAACAGAAAACGAGTTTCTCCGCGATCGCTCACAATAGAAAACAACACCATTTTGCTTTATTTTTACAACACTCAAACTAAAACTCTCCCCATTTAATATTTCAAAATCCACAATCTAAAATCCAAAATTCTCAGATGAACCAGGTAGATTACTTACGCATTAGTTTAATAGATCGGTGTAATTTCCGGTGTCAATACTGTATGCCGGAGGGAGCAGAACTTGACTACATCCTCAAGCAACAGTTGTTGACTGATGACGAACTACTGACACTTATTCAATTCGTTTTTATCCCGGTTGGATTTACCCGATTCCGTTTGACTGGGGGGGAACCGCTACTTCGTCCTCGAGTGGTGGAGTTGGTGGGGGCGATTGCTTCCCTTCCTCAAACCCAAGACTTATCGATGACAACTAACGGGTTTTTACTCGCTCCCTTGGCAAAGAAGTTGTATGACGTTGGCTTGCGACGAATTAATATTAGCTTGGACTCTCTCGATCCAAATACCTTTGATGAAATTATTGGCAATCGTGGTCGTGGGCGTTGGCAACAAGTATGGGATGGTATTCAAGCTGCCTATAGTGTTGGATTCACTCCACTTAAACTCAATGTCGTGGTGATCCCTGGCGTTAACGACAAAGAAATTCTTGACTTAGCTGCACTGACGATTGACAAGGAGTGGCATGTCCGATTTATTGAGTTTATGCCGATTGGTAATTCCCAACTGTTTGGTGATCGCGGTTGGATACCTTCTGAAGAGTTACGCCAAATGATCCGCCATCGTTGGGGCTTGACAGAATCTCAAGTCTGTGGTAGTGGTCCAGCTGATATCTTCCAGATTCCTGGTGCGAAAGGGACACTGGGATTTATTAGTCAGATGTCAGAGTGTTTTTGCGATCGCTGCAACCGGATGCGCCTTTCAGCGGACGGCTGGCTGCGTCCGTGTTTATTAAATGAAGATGCT
>CAZZVG010001176.1:0-2711 GCA_964657295.1 Iningainema sp.
CGAAATATCTAAGCAACAGCGAATGACTAACATTCACCGGATGCCGGGGGGTGATTTATCAGATAGGGGAACTGAAGATATCCTGGCTGAATTGAGATACATTAACTATCTTTATCTATTATCAACCGATAGTGCTTTTGACAGTTTTTCAGATAACTTAGTCCCAAGGGTTAAGGATGAATTTATTGAGAATAAATTCCCCAACCTTAAGCCGAGACGAATAATAGATTTGGGCTGTGGTATAGGTCATAATACTATATCTCTAAAGAATTTGTATCCCCATGCACAGGTCATAGGGGTAGATTTTGGAGCCGCTATGCTCCGATATGGCTATGCAAATGCAAGGTTACTTAACCGGGAAATAGAATTTTATCAACAGAATGCTATGTGTACTGAGTTTCCGAATGAATATTTCGACCTAGTTACAAGTTTTTTCCTACTCCACGAAATACCCTACGCATCAATGAAACGAGCGATGGGTGAATGCGCTCGTCTTCTTCGTCCTGGAGGAGTTATGGTACATTTTGATTCAGGAGTATTTCTAGATCCACAAACCAAACAAGCGAAGGTAATCCGGGATATTCAAGCAGCGTGTAACAATGAAATTTTTATTGTGTCCCCTCCTTTATCTCAAATACAGAAGATAATTCAAGAGTTAGGAATGAAACCCGTTGTCACTAAAATTGGCGATCGCAATCCTGTGAATAATAATTTAGGACGGTGGCAAATAGTTGCAGGTATAAAGCTTTAACAAGGATATTTTAAATATATAAAGGACACAATATTATGGATAGAAAAGAGCGAAAGTAAAAAAACAGATTGAGACATTGTTGGCAAGCCGAATAAAAGAAATAGAAGCAGGATTATTAAGAGTATTGTTATTCATAAAGTAAAAACAAGTCTATCTTATATCTATCAGGATTATCGAAAAAGATTTGGGATTGAAACTAGCTATAAGCTCAAAAATATTTGTCGAATTAGAACTAATAATAAAAATCCAGTGTTGAGATTACTATTTGTTGGTATATCCTTTCTTCTAGTTAATATTTGGGTTAATCTCCCAGTGGATAGGAATCAGTCGTAAGAGGAAAGGGAGTGAGCCAGTGCGTTGGACGGGTTCCCCGGCTTGAAGCAACTGGCGATCTTCGCAGCGTTAGCGAGGCACGAGCGGAGCGTCACCCGAAGGGTCGATTAATTTATCGCACACTTTTCACACTTAAACAGATGTTAGCCTTTTTATCTCAAACCCCAATCGCGCAAATATCAAGTAGTTGAAGGCATTTATCTGCCATCAGGTTAGCGCCAAGAAATTATCAATCAGCTAATCATAAGAAATCATTATCTATACTATGTGTGCTGGTTAAAGAATTTGGATGAAAAAGTATTATTGGCTACAAAATTTTTAGAGATCGCTCTTTGGGAAAAAACTTTTTGGTTTACTGATATTCAACAGCAGACCAATCAGGGACTTGGGACATGGACGAATTCTTTCTGTTGACCGAAGAGATTTCAATACTTACCGTTGGAAAAATACTCATCCCTTTGAAAATCTAATGCTTTTAGATAGCTAAATGTATTATTGAGTAACAATACTAACTGAGCGTGAAACAGTATCTACAAGAGCGAATTGACCAGGGTTAAGGATGACGTTTACGTATTCAAAGTCTCCAACTAGCTGGGAATTAGGAATGGCGAGATCCACAGCGTAACCTTCGGGATTTTCATAACATTCTACAACTGTTCCCATTGTATTTTTAGGAATAATCTGATCGCTGAAATCGGCTTGTACTTCTATCAATGTCTTGATTTGGTTGTAGAGTTTAGCTTTCATCGTTCTCTTCCTCTCATTTGTCTACTTCCAGCCAGTTTGTAATCAGCCTTGGAATTTCTTATACCAATTCTCAAAATTAGAGCTACACATTGTTCGTAGTAAGCAAGCTTTGTAAATACTACAAGCCAAGAACATTTGTAGTCATTTTTTAGAGAAAGGGTATTAGCCACGATCAATCTGCCAGTTGGTAAGGAGGGTTCCCTCTCTTCCATGAAATCCTTTTTTTGGTCGCTATTGCGAACTCGGAATGAAAAAACTCTTACTGTTAGCATACAACAGTAAGAGCTTAATTAATCAATTATTTAATAGACTTATGTAAACCTCCTCCCATTTTTAAATCAAGTTCCACAGTTGTGGTCTTTGAATGTGAGTTTAATTTGCTTGTGTTAGCTTCATGGATTTTCAAACCCAGATGGGTATTGGAAAAAATTAAAGCGGCAACAAATATAGGCTTACAAAATTTGTTTTTCATGAATGCACTTGGTTTAGTTTGAGTAAACAGTGCATCGGAGTGCGATCGCCCTCAGATGAATACTTCAAAATCATTTAAATAGCGGTTAAGCTTTTATACTATTCTACTTACAGGGCGATCACTTAGGTTGAACCCAAGAGCGATCACTCTTTTACCCTTGCCATTCACCTTTAACACTATAGATTGTCCCATCTGCTTCATTTGCTGAATAAACTCTGATACGCTGTGTTACCAAAGCGCGATCGTGACTTCGACTATGATTGAAATACACACAATATCAACAAAATTAATGGGAGCGGTTCACATAAAAGTAAAACTTACTAATGCTATTGATGAGGCGTTAGTGAGTCGGTGAATGCTTGCGCCTCATCTGTTGCGTGAGTTGGAAACTGATGCTCTTGTTGATAC
>CAZZVG010001177.1:0-2711 GCA_964657295.1 Iningainema sp.
ATTGCTGTAAAGATTAATAATCTTTATTGGAACGCTTGAAAGTTCATTCCAACTTAAAATAGGATTATGCAAATCATTAGATACTTCCTCAGTAGCTTGAAAGTATATAATTGGGTTTGGATAAACTTGTGGTACATAGTTCTGTAGAGCTATTACATTACTCTTAAAAACCTTCAGAAGATAGCGAAGCTGTTGAAGTTCAAAATCTAGAGGCAGAAGGTTAGTTATCCTTGCTTGCTCTAAGAAGTAGTTCAATTGCTCCTCCAGCGTAAGTCCCTGAAGTTGCTCAACCGAACCCGATAGGTTTTTTCCAGCAGACCGTGCCATATCTATGGCAAAATCAACTAATATTTTGACATCGTCGTAGTCATCAACCTCTACAGTTTGATTGCTCTTAACTGGTGCTGGACTGTCTAGCATGGCAAGCATGGCAACTTGATCACCATATCTCAGTAACTGAGTTGCCATTTCAAAAGCGACAACGCCGCCCATAGACCAACCTCCCAGAAAATATGGACCATTCGGCTGAATCTCGCGCAGTGCTTTGATATACTCGGTTGCCATATCTTCTATTCGGGTGTAAGGCTCACATTCTCCATTCAAACCTAGTGCTTGCAGCCCGTAGAATGGTTGCTCTGAAACCAAATGACGCGATAATTCATAGTAGCAGAGAATATTCCCACCTACTGGATGGACGAAAAACAGAGGTGGCTTGGAACCCTGAGGTTGAATTACGACTAAGGGGGCCGAGGTCTGGTTATTAGCTTGCTCGTGTAGAATATTCGCTAGACGTTTGATAGTTGGTCCCTGGAAAAGCGCAGATAATTGAATGTTTTGCCCTAACTGTTTTTTAATTTTCGTCATCAGGTGTACAGCTAAGAGTGAGTGACCTCCTAGCTCAAAAAAGTCATCGTGGATGCCTATCTGCTCAATACAAAGAATTTGTTGCCAAATATCAGCAAGGGTTTGTTCAACATGAGTGCGGGGAGCAACATAATTATTTCCCAGATTGGGGCGGGGATGGAGTCTTCTAGCAATATTTGTTGGTACTAATTCCTCTTTTGTGTCTCCGGCAAAAGAGGTCTGCTCAATATCATCTAAAGATTTTAGCTTAAGCCATTGGTCGAACCTAGCTTGTAAATCTCCTGTAGAGACGACAACTTGAGTTATTTTCTCTCTTGTTAAAATACGTTGAAAAGCTTTTATGCCTTCTTCTGGTGTTATAAATAATTCTGCAAATGTTGTTCTATTAGTTGTATTGTTATCTTCTTCTCCAAGTTGCCAACGATCCCAATTAAGACTTATCCAAGAAATACGATTTGTTTGATGTTGCTTGTGGACAAAAGTATCAATAAAGATGTTCGCTGCTGAATAAGCAATGTACCCTAACCCCCCTAAAATAGATGATAAGGAAGATATTAACAAATAAAAATCAAGATCTCTCCCTTGCAAAACTTTTTCTAGTACGAATAGTCCATGAGCTTTTGATTGAAATTGACACTGGCAATCAGGTTGAGAAATTTCTTGAACAGATTTGCTTGAGTTATCGCCGACAATCTCTGCTGCGTAAAAGACACCATGTATATCACCAAAGTACTCAGTGATAAAGGCGATCGCTCTTTGCATCTGTTCAAAATTGGTCACATCCGTGCTCAAAACTAAAACCTCGGCTCCTAACTCCTCTAACGCCTGGACTTTCCTGATTTTGTGGCTCATCTCATCCTGGTCATCATGAGTTACCAACCATTGTGACCACTCATCTTTTTCAGGAAGATCCTTCTGTCCAATCAAGACCAATTTTGCAGGCACTGTCTGGGCTACAGACTCCGCCAGTATCAGTCCAATATTTCCCAGACCCTCAGTAATTAGGTAGACTCCTCCAATCCTTAATCTTGATGTCCTTCCTTTCGCTTCTTCCAATCGCACTCTTTCAAAAGTTTGCACCCAACGATTAAGACCACGGTAAGCAATCACCAACTCAGAGGATTTAGTTTGTAGCTCGTCGAGCAAATGGTCTACAAGTTTCTCCTCAAGCCAACTTCCTTGCCTTGGAAGAGCAACATCAATGCTACGACAGCTGATATTTGAATATTCTTGAGGAATGACCTTAACAGGTCCGAGTACAGTCGCTTTCTCTGGGCACAACATTTCTTCTGCTGTTATTGACTGTATGTTGTTGGAGACAACTGTGATTTGAAACTCATCAGTGCAATTCTGTTTTCCAAGTGCCTGGGTGAGAAATAGCAGGCTGTAAAATCCCAAATATTGAGCGCCGTCAAACCATTCAAGTTCTGATTCTGTGTGTTCGTCCGGTGTGACACTCCATAAATGAACAATTGTGTTGGGGATCTTGTTTTGTGCTAAAAGTTCATTGAGCAACGCATCGTAATCATGACTTTGTGTTGCATTAAGGGTATATAAACTATCGCTTAATTTGGAGAACTCTGACCCTACCCTCACCGCGATCGCCTCTTGACCTTGCTGTTGCAGTTTTTTTACCAGTTCTTCACCCAAGCCGCACTCATCAATAAACATAAGTGTACAGGATTTTTGCTCTGCCAAATCTCCTTTACCGAGCAATCCTGGAAGTGTAGACTGCTTCCACAAAGGTAGGTAGAACCAGTCGGCGATATCCGGCTTTTTGCCCAGTGAAACTTGCGTAGCATGGACATCGTGTGGCTGTGCTTGCCGCGAAATCCAGTAACGCTGAC
>CAZZVG010001178.1:0-2710 GCA_964657295.1 Iningainema sp.
TCAAAAGTCAAAAGTCATCCGATTTAAATCATAAATTTACCTCTTTCAATAGGCACTATTGCCACAAGATTATAGAAGAATAAAGTGTAGTTATTTTTTTAAAAAAGCTACGGAGGAGTATTATATTTTGATTTTTTTTACAAATCTAATTCTAGAGACTTTTATAGCTTTACAATTTATTTTTTTTTAAATTTTGAACCATCCTAGCGCAATTTTAGACTGCGGTAGACTTCTTGAAATGCTGGTTCATTTGGACAGATTTCGTAGGCGAAGCGTCCCAGTTTATGAATCATTTGGAAATTTCCTAATTTTCTTTCTATAGCATCACTTAATGTTTGCACAAAAAATTCGGCAACTTTGAATTTTACTCGTTTGTGATTAGAATTCTTAGCGATCGCAGTAGCTTCTTCAAACTGATTATGTTCTAAAAGCATTTCTATTCTTTCGATTTCTTGAAAAAATTCCACTCTTTCAATAAAATCAAGTACAACCGGATTCAACTCATCTATTTGTTTAATATCTTCAAGTTCTTGCAATGCCTTTTTTGGGGAAATAAGTTGATTTGCTAAGTTCATCCATAGTTGTTCGGCTTTGTACTCAGCCAGATAACTTCTAGCAGATTGACTTTCTAAAAGATCATACCAAAACTGGGCAAACTCTAAATGTTCTTGAAATTCAGATATTTTTTGACGTTGTATAGAACAGAGTCTGTCTATTTCCTGTTGCCAAACAATGGAAGCTTTAATTTCTGAAGAAGCTTGTTTGATTGGTATCATTGCTTCTCGCCACTTTTGCTGTACAAGTTTATAGCAACCCTCATGATAAGCAACCAATTGCTCGGCAAATAGTTCTAGAGGAGTCTGAGTTTTAACTGTTGGCTTCAGTTGGATTGCTCTCTGATTGTCTCCTGACAAACAAGCAGCAACAGCTAAACCCCAAGGAGTATAAAGCGATCGCAAAATGTTTTGATTTGGCTCCATCTCATCTACTAAATTATCTTGCCATCGGTGAAAATATTTATTGTAACAACCAGGTGATAACCGGATATCGTTTATTTTGATATCCCGATTCGGCTGCGTCCTCATTAAGCGTAAAAATAGGTATTCTAAACGTTGAAGATCGCGTAACTGCAAATATTCGTTAATATCTCGAACTTTGCAACCCTCTATGACTTCTTCGATGCGTCGTTTTAATCCCAAAGAGATTGATTCTAAATCAACAGGCTGAGTTCCCAACCAAGGAATATTTTGCAAAGCTGGAGCATGAGTTATATTTGCTAAAGCTGTGGATAACGCAATAATAAAACTATGTATAGATGCTCCATACTCAGTCTCTAAAGCGTAGTAATAAGTTGCGACTGCCCAGTTATGTAATGTCATCATATCAGGTTGAGAAATCCAAATTTCCTCAACACGCTCCACAATGATTCCCCAATCCGTATTTTGCCAAACTGCTGCTTCTAAACGAGGATGAATATGTTCCTTGAGATTATCTTCAACTAATTTATCAGAACCGAATTTTTGCCGAAATTGTAGACTGGCTGTTTGTGCAGCTGGCAAATTTCCAGACTGTACGCACTGTTCGATATTTTGAAGCAGCCTGAGCCGTTGCTGTTGGCTCATTGTCTTGAGAATGTGCCGATTCAATTCAATATCTGGGTGAGATAGAGATTGCCATTCAAGGTAAGCTTGTTGTAAATTATCTTGTTGGGCGTAAGTAAATCCCCGTAAGTAAGCCGCTTGTTCTCCACAAATGCCCTCTAAGTGAGATAGTGCTGTTGCCCAATCCTGAGATTTCAATGCTACAAGTCCCAACCGGATTTTACACTCTGTAGGGTCTGGTAAGCTCGCTTGAGCATCTTTATATAAGGAGGCAGCCTTTTGGAGATTCCCTGCTTTCTCGGCAGTTAATCCGAGAAGAAACTGTTCTTTCCCTTTAACCGTGCTTTGGAGTTTTTTTAGTAATTCCAATCCGTCGGCTCGTGGAAAGTCAGTTACAGTAGATTTCAAAAGCGTGATTGCACTCCCTAATCTCCCTTGAGCAGAGGCAAGAGTCACTTGTTTTAAAACAGCTTCGTAAGCTTGTTCCTGTTTAACTTGAGATGCCAAAAATGAGAGTGCTTTTTGTACTGCCATTGTTTGGTAAAGTTCTTGTGCCTCAAGGTATTTATTGACAGCCGCTTGAAACAATAGCTTCAGAGCGTATTCCTCGGCAATACCCACCAAAGCCTGAAATTTTTGTCGTTTCCGGATTTCTAATTCACATTTGCTCAGCGACTGGATAAAATAGCGATCGTACATTAGACTATCGCCCTTTTTAAATAAAGCCAGCGCCTCTATCAAGACTTGTGTTTCCAGAGGGTTAGCTGCATCGGTTTCCAGTAGGGAGTCAGCACGATGAACTAGAGAATCAGCTTCATTAATAACCTTATGCCACTCGCATAACTTTACCTTAACTTGCTCTAAGAAATCGCCGAGGAGCACCTGTTTAACCCACTGCTGACGACAAGGAGCAAGTATGTCTTCAGCAATTTTAACTGCCTCCCGGAAGCGTTTCATTTGAGCTTGTTGCGTAGCTTTGTGGAACTCATGTTTGACACCAGCAGCCAGTGAAAAGACTTCTTTAGTCTTAAGAGTCCAATCTACTACTTTCCCAAAAACATCAAAAACTTGCACAACAAACCCCCACAACTCCCAAGCCAATGCCTACA
>CAZZVG010001179.1:0-2706 GCA_964657295.1 Iningainema sp.
GTTCCCTACGGCGGGAAACCCGCCTTCAGGACTGGACTCACAATTAGCAATTAGCTATTAACAACTCCTGCTAGAAAAACCTGCCCAATTACTTCTTCTACAGCCGGCTCAGTCACTGTTAAATCAATTACCTCCAAATCTGCCAAAATACGTGATACGGTGCGGGTGAGGGCTTCTCGCGACACCATAAAGCACACTGCTCGCCCATCGACTCGTTGCACATCACCGTAAGACATGAGTTTCTCTTTTGATAAAGGTTGGGCTAACTCCAAATGAATTTCTCGGTGAGGCGCAAACTGTTCCAGCAATCCATTTAAACTGCCGTTGTAGATCAACTTTCCTTGGTGAATGAGTAGTACTCGTTCACACAAAGCCGTGATGTCAGCCATGTAATGGCTTGTCAACAGCACTGTCGCCTGATAGCGCTGATTGTACTCGCGCAAAAAATTGCGCACCGCCACTTGAGCATTAACGTCCAGTCCCAACGTCGGTTCATCTAGAAACAGCACCTGAGGATGGTGCAAAAGTGCTGCTAAAAGTTCCGCCTTCATGCGCTCACCCAAAGACAGCTTCCGCACTGGTTGGGTAAGTTTGCCGGACAGTGAGAGCATTTCGGTTAATTCTCCCACGCGCTGACGGAATTGTTGATCGGGGATGTTGTAGACAGCGGCGTTAATCTTCAGAGAATCTAGGGCTGGTAAGTCCCAAAGCAGTTGCTGCTTTTGCCCCATTACTAAAGTCATCTTTTGCAAAAACGGTTCTTGGCGACGAAACGGAACGTGTCCAGCTACTCTGACTTGACCGCTAGAGGGATGAATCAGCCCTGTGAGCATTTTCAGTGTGGTAGTTTTGCCCGCGCCATTTGGTCCCAAAAACCCCACCACCTCACCAGGTGCAATCTCAAAGGAAACATCCTGAACTGCTTTGATTTCTCGGTAGGTGCGGCGGAAAAAGTGGGTGATTGTCCCTTTTATGCCCGGTTCTTTAACCGCAACGGGATAAACTTTGCTCAGGTTTTGAGCAATAATAATTGACATAAATCTTAATTTAAACGCGACCGGAGCGCAGAATACTCACAATTAGCCACAAACCTAACAGACTAGCAGTGGCAAACAACACATTGCTTAAAAAAGACAGTTCAGGCGTTTGCGCGTTGCTAGAGATAATCGCCGCGCCCATAATCAGCGAACCAACCAAGATGCTAAAAGAAAGCCTGTTGGCTGCATCATCTGTTGTGCGGCGCAAGCCATCTAAACCTCGTACCGATATATTCCACTGTAAAGTTTCTGAGGTAACTCGGTCTAATAACAGTTCAATCTGCCGAGGAAATTGTAAAGACAGACTTTTGATATCTAGTGCTGTTCTGAGGAGCGATCGCAAAGGATTATCCCCAATCAACTGTCGGCGAAACAAGTCTGTCAGCAATGGCTGCATTTCATCTATAAAGTTAAGCCCTGGGTTGAATCCACGCGCCAACCCCTCTAAGTTAGCCAAGGTTTTGGCATACAAGCCCATGTTGCTAGGTAGCCGAATTTTATTATTGCGAGCAACTTGCAAAATTTCATAAATGACTTGACTGAAATTAATTTCCGCTAAATCCACGTTGAGATACTTTCGCAGCATTCGGTCATAATCATTTTCTAGGCGAGACAAAATCACTGGTTCAGTAGAATCTGCTAGCTGCAAAGTTAACTGAGCGCACCGTTGCGCATCTAGGTCAACAATTGCCAACAACATTTCTGTCAATATCTGCTGGGTGCGGGGATCAAGTCGTCCCACCATGCCACAGTCTAAAAGAGCAATGCGACCATCTCTGAGATAAAATAAATTTCCCGGATGGGGATCGGCGTGAAAGAAGCCATCTATATATAGTTGTTGAAAGAAAACGCGAAATAGCAGTGTGGTAATCTCTTTGCGCTCTACCGCAGGGTCTTTACCGTTTTTGCCGTCAAACCTCGCCGACAGGATGGGTACTCCGTCCAGCCACTCCATCACTAGTAATTTTGGTGTTGTCAAATCCCAGTAAATTTCCGCAACGACTATTTCTGCGGGATCGTACCAACGACTACTGGATAAGTTATGTCGCAACTGGTCTGTAAAACCTGCTTCCAGTGTAAAATCTAACTCGGCTTCTAGCGCCTTGGTAAATTCTTCGGCTGTGGATTTGATTTCGTAGGTTTGCCCAAATTCGGTACGAGCCACTAAATCGGCGATCCCTTGAATTAAGGCAATATCTTGGGCAACAGTGAGATCAATCCCCGGACGTTGCACCTTCAGCGCTGCTTCCCGACCATCTGCGAGTGTGGCTTTGTGTGTCTGGGCTATGGAACCTGCTGCAACTGGGACAGGATTGATTGTGGCGAAAGTTTCTTCCAGAGGACGTTTTAGTTGTTGGCGAATAAGTATTTCTATATCTGACCAAGGAACTGGTGGTACTTCATCTTGCAGCGTTGATAGTTCGTCAATATAGGCGGCGCTTAGCAAATCGGGACGGGTGGAAAGTAGCTGACCGAGTTTGACGTAGACTGGTCCCAAATCTACTAAGATGTTTTTCAAAACGGCAGGTGGAGGTAGCTGAGGTTCATCGGCTTTACCTCCAGTAAGTAACCTTCGCATATAATCCCAGCCGTTGCGAAGGAGTACTTCAATTATTTCTCGTTGACGGGGAACAGTTTGGGTGATGAACATTTTTAGTTGTTAGTTGAT
>CAZZVG010001180.1:0-2705 GCA_964657295.1 Iningainema sp.
CCAGAAACTTTATCTGGCAGGTCAATGGAGATTTTTTGTCTGTTAACTGACCTTAAAGATTGCGAAGTTCTCCAAGAGGAGTCTCCCTTGGAGATAACGGTTGAAGCAGATTGTTAATACCCCTTCGGTAAATCTACTGAAGGGGTATTTGTTGGAAATATAGTAGCCAGTTTTGGAACTACTTAGCTTACAATTTTTGTAGCCATTTGCATAGCAACATGCTTGGCTGTTTCAACGCATTCATCAATAAAATCAAATTCTGTCTTAGAAACATGAAAAGGTTTAATCCCAAGTACCTCTACTTTGTATTTTTGTTCAAGCTTTAAGCCGTCTGGCGCTCTGGTAAAACCCATTTCAGAAGCATCGATATTCTTAATCCAAAATTCGTTGCCAAAAAGTGGAGGATTATCGTAAAGCTCGCCGGACAGAGTACTCTGTCCGGCAGACTTTACGTAAAGAGCGACCTTAAGGGTGTTGTTGCTGCAAAAGTAGAATTTTATCTCGTGGACGTAAGCCATGAGAGTACTCCTGTAATAAGATCTTTAGCTACGACTGTATTGCTTTGCCTCATCAATCTCTTGCAGTAAAACTACTGAAAAGTGTTTGAAGATTTGGCGAAGTCGATAGAACCCCGTCCTCCTCCACCAACGTCGCCCGGTAACTGCAGTGTCATGGTGGCACATGCAAAACCCGCGATCGCTCTTATGCATCCATTTGCATGCACGATTAACTTCTTATTAAATCTCCTAGGCACCAGTTTTTAGTCTTTTCGTCTTTTATGACATAAAAGCCCCAGTTGTTAACAATTGGTATTCCGCCACGATTGCTAGAGTCAACTGTTGTTTGAAACCTGTAACTAGGATTACCTGGAATGCCATATTTTTTGACACCTAAAATTTTATATTTTCTTGGAGAAAAGAGCGATTCTTCTAAAGCCTTCGTTTGAGAACACCAGTATCCGTCACCGTGGGAACCTTCGTTGATAACGCTAGTGAAGTATTTCTCCAAAAAAGCCCTGGCTAAATTCTGCTCTGAGTTAACCGGAACATGTGGACTAGAAACTTTAGTAAAACTCTTCGCTAACTTCGGAGTGGTAACAACAAGCGATGGTCCTTTTACTACTGGTTGAGAAATCGGAGTTACCCTTGGAACCGATGGTGAGGGAGCGATCGCTACATCTGGTGGATTGGCTGGTTTTGCCGCCTGTTTCTT
The DNA here is from genome assembly GCA_964657295.1 of Iningainema sp. Classification (GTDB taxonomy): domain Bacteria; phylum Cyanobacteriota; class Cyanobacteriia; order Cyanobacteriales; family Nostocaceae; genus Rhizonema. The sequence goes on from CAZZVG010001180.1 coordinate 1,213, forward strand.
TGCGATTTCCAAGCTGTGCTGATACTCCAAAACTTTTTTCTGTGCCGTTACGTAATTTGGACTAGTGTTTGGTACAGACTTCATCAAAGTTATTGCTTCAGTCCACATTGCAATAATTAAGTTCCAATCGTCTGGGGAATGTGCTGATTGACTAATAGTCGCGGCGCTGATTGCTTTACTGTTTGCGTCTTCGTATGGATCTGTTTGAACTGATGGTACAGGAGCTTCAGATTTTACTAGGGAAAGCGTGGGTTGTGCGTTTGGTGATGGTGTTACAGGCAATGATTCAGCACGTTTTTCCACGTTTGAGCATCCCGTAGAAAATGCTGTTAACAATATGACAGTTAAATAAAAGAATTTATTTGTGATGCGGTCAGAAGCAACCCTGGTAAAACGCACGTGGCATCGCATACAGAGATAAGAGAGTAAAGTGATACTTCCTTTCTACTGTTTTGCTAAAAATACTGTTCCAGCAGAGCTACTGAAAAGTGTTTGAAGATTTGGCGATCGCGGTTAAGTGCTATGAGAAGACAAAGCAAAACGCAAGGGATTGGTTTAAACAACCACTGCCGTTTTAAACTCCTCACTCCTCGATCTTTCATGCTTTTGTCATTGAAAGTGATCGGTGTTAAAAAGTAGTTGCAATCCTTTACCAGAGTATATATGAGTTCAGTTGCAGATCAATTAGCTAATAGTCCAATTGAACGTTGGGTTAAACAAGTAAAATTTGTCGATTCAGATGCTACATCCGACTTGGGGCAGGAATCTGAGGCAAAGTTTTATAATGCACGTGAATTTTCTGAACTCGTAGATCGAACCAAACTTGCAAAGCGATCTAAGCCTTCCTATAATTGGCAAGCTGACGAACACGAAAGATGGTGGCGTATTTGGTTTATTGAATCTAATCTAACCATTCAAATTGATTCACATTCCTCTAATGGCGATTCTCAAAGGAATATGTATGAAATTGATTTAGAAAGGTGTACAACTGCTGCAAGCTTCGTTGAATGTCTTTACAGTGCGATTTTAGGTAAGACGTGGGCATCTCCAGAAATGCTTTGGGCTGTTATGGAAGTTGCTGATGAGGCAAGCAGAAAGCGATTTAAGAAACCACTTTCTCGTACTTTTTCAAATAATAGGGAACTAGATTGGGCAAATCCCAATTTATAACTTGAGTCTTTCTCCGTGGTTTTTAGACCACGGAGAATCGAGAGTGATCAGCATTATCGGTTAACTTTCGGCTTCTGAAAGCGTACTCAAGAGTGTGGACGCTTTGGCATAAAGAACGAAAGTCTTTCCTTAACTTCATTCAGCAATCGCCCCCATACTGCCTGTCTGTGTTCTGTTGTCCATTCACCCGTTAAATACTCCACAACATCCGTGTCTATCTCTGGATCACTAAGAATTGCAACATCATTTGCAATTTGAACTTCATCGACCCCCCCCTCCTTTTCATCTACTGGCTTGTCTACTATTTCGTTTAAATTAGTAGA
>CAZZVG010001181.1:0-2689 GCA_964657295.1 Iningainema sp.
AGCAGGAATAGGACAGAAAATATGTTGTACGCTATCAACTTCGCTGATTGAGGAACAAACAGCAGCTGCTTCTGTTGAAGAACCATCAGCTTTCACTAGGTAGAGGTTGAGATTGTTTAAGCCGTGATCGCGAAACTCCTCCCCTACTTCATACTGACCATTTTTATTTTTATCATCTAACTCCACCAATCTGTCCCAAGCTAGGGTGATGGCAATAAAACTCCCCTGCTTTAAAGGTTTTGCCAGCAAATATTCCACAGATGTCCCAACATTCACTGTACGATAATCCCAGCCGAGGGCTGGTACAGTTTGTGATGGATTCCATTGACCAGCACTAAATTGCTGATAAGCACGAAACGCATTCAAATGACCCGCTCCCATTTGAACGTCCAAGGAAGTTTTTGGGTCTTTGTATGCTTCAGTTGCTAACCAATCTCGATTTTGTTTATCAACCAGCGTTCGGGTCATTCCCAACCGCAAGCCATCACCAGTATCTTGAATCTTATCTGCTGAATTCAACAATACCGCTTTCGTGACTTCATGTCGGCGAGAAGCAATGCTCCAGTTAGGTTGTTTTGTTCGCAGTTGTCGATCGCCAAATTCTTGCAACAGCGCAACTGTAGCCGTAACCAAAGGTGCTGCAAAACTCGTACCCGTGACATTATTCGTTTTGCCATCTGGATTGAGTACAGGAATATTCCTACCAGGAGCAACTAAACTGATGGAACGACGTGAACCAAGATCAACTTCCCTTCCAGCTAATCGTCGAACCATTCCCTGATCGGCAGTTGCTAGATTAGAAACGTCAACTTTATTAAACACCCCTCGCCGATGAGAAAACCCTCCTGGCTGGGAAGAAAAAGCCACATTTACCCCATTATAATTGTCTGTTGGGATGGGAATGCCTCCCTTACCTTGGTTGCCAGCAATCACATAGAGGACATTGTGTACACGACTAGACCAGTCAATACATAGCGTTAGTAAAGCCTTACCGTCTAAAACAGCTTCCGGTCGCGGATCGCGGTTTAAGGGTTCGCCAAAGCTGAAATTAATTGCACGAACGTCCCTACCATTCTGTAGTGCTACATGCTGCGCGGATAAGCACTCTTCTGGCTGACCCATATTTTTGGATGCACCCACAGCAGATGAGTACAGTCGCGCTCCTAGGGCAATTCCTGGTAAGGCTTTATTTGTACTGACCATGATACCAGCAACATTGTAGGCGTGGGGATCAACACCGCTATTTGATTTGGCAGGTCCAGTGCGTAAGAATACTCCTGCTAGGGATACAGAGTGATTGTTAGACACTGCTTTATCTAACCCAAACTTGCCCGGACGCCCAATTTCCACCTGACCAATGGCAATCTTACGACCGATTAAATTATATGGAGGTTGATGTAGCTTAAAAGCATCGATGCCTTTGCTTGTCAAGAAAGTTTCTAAAGCAAGTACCGGCGCACATAAGCAGGAAGCACTTAATCCCCAAATTAGCCAGGTTAGTTTTTTCACTTTAGTTGTTAGTAGTTAGTTGTTAGTTGTTGATTCTTTAAAGCTATTAACAATTAACAATTAACAACTAACCACTAACTACTATCCATATTTTGTTAAAATGTTGACAGACGAAGACGCTCTACAACGCACTAGCCATGACCCAAACGCCATCAAAAAAGCCCATTGTAATTGCTCCATCTATTTTATCAGCGGATTTTAGCCGTCTGGGAGATGAAATTCGCGCCATAGACGCTGCGGGAGCTGATTGGATTCACGTCGATGTAATGGACGGTCGCTTTGTACCTAATATTACGATAGGTCCTCTGATTGTAGAGGCGATTCGTCCGGTTACCAAAAAGCCCCTGGATGTCCACTTGATGATTGTGGAACCAGAAAAGTATGTAGAAGACTTTGCCAAGGCTGGTGCAGATCATATCACAGTGCATTGTGAGCATAATGCTTCGCCTCACCTACACCGTACTCTGGGTCAAATCAAGGAACTCGGCAAAACAGCAGGTGTCGTACTCAATCCCTCAACGCCTTTGGATTTTCTTGAGTACGTACTGGAACTTTGCGATTTGGTGCTGATTATGAGCGTCAACCCCGGTTTTGGCGGTCAAAGTTTTATTCCTGAGATGGTATCCAAAGTTCGCAAACTGCGTCTGATGTGCGATGAACGCGGTCTTGACCCCTGGATTGAAGTGGATGGGGGACTGAAAGCTAATAATACTTGGCAGGTTTTGGAAGCAGGAGCAAATGCGATCGTTGCTGGTTCAGCTGTGTTTAAAGCTAAAGATTATAGTGAGGCGATCGCCGGAATTCGCAACAGCAAGCGTCCCACACCAGAATTAGCCAAGGTTTAAGATTGTTAGTAGGGGCGAACGTATAGGTGGGGACTGCGCTCAACATTTTTGTTCAACAAAAAAGGTGGGCATCAGCCCACCCCACAAACCCAACAATCAAATTTTGCAACTCACCTCATAAGTATAATTTTTTCACGAGTTAATAAGGTTCGCATCGCAGACTTTATTAACTCGTGCATTAATATCACACACTTATCTAGCTGCGATATATTAGCCCCAAGGATTTCTACAAATTAGGATGCGCTTTGTTAGGTCACTTAGACCTTATGCCAAAAGCATGAGTTCTAGTCAATTGCATCTTTTACTTTATCTTTTACGTCTTCAACGCCTTGACG
>CAZZVG010001182.1:0-2689 GCA_964657295.1 Iningainema sp.
TAGTAATGCCATCTTTCAAGCAGTGGGGATCATTACCGGAGTAGTGAACTTCAATCCTGAAGGTAAAGCCACAGTAGCGATCCAGGGTAAAGAGTACCCATTGTACTATTCTCCAAATCACCGTAAGGCTTTCGATGCGCTCAGGTTGCAAGCAAAGAAGAATCCGGATAAGGTAGAACGATTGATTGTGTATCCCAGAGTAATGCATTTCCCCAAGCGAGATCAGCACTATCAAATGAGTTTCCAATTGCTCGGATTTGAGAGTCCACATACTACAGAGGGTATTAGTAAGGAACTTGAAAATTTTGAATTTAGACTTTGTGGCTTGTGGCAATTTATCCCTGTCTGTCAAACTCCATGTATCTCTGTTTTTAAAAATTTTACTGGCGAACGCTTAGAATACATCAAGCAGGCAGAGCCAGACAGAAAAGTGCGGTTTATGAAAGCTTCTCACATTCCATTAATCTGGAGAGATGCAGCGGTACGTCCTTTTAGGTTTAACCCCAAATTGGACAAAGAGCAACAAGGTCAATCACTCTTTGTAGAGGTGCTGGCTAGATTTCTTCCAGCAAGCGATGTTTTTGGATTTATCCGCATGATCGGACAGCCGGGGAAAGCACCCAAATTTTTGAAGGCTGGGAAGAAAGATAAGGCGGAAGCGCTGAAAACTAAGTTGGCGATCGCAAATAAAGGTATTACTAAGAAAAAGTCTTGGAGTAAGCCTACGAAAAAAGATTCGTGATTCCACTCCTCGCCTGCAAAAATCTTCACGCTCATCATTAGATCGTGAAGATAAATTCACACTCTATGAACACAAAGCCCCCGGTGATGTGCCGAGGGTTTTGTATTATTTATGGAAAAAATATACTGGTTATGTAAGTCAACAACTCCAATGGGTTTGGCAAAACGTGCCCATGCAATATTAATGTTTACCTTGCTGAGAAACTTTCAGTAAAACTGCTGCAGTATGTTGATATAGGAGTGCAAATATTTTTTATTTGGTAGTTAAAGCGAGGATAACCTATGAAAAGTGTGACATTAAATTATCGTGTTGGGCAGGATGGCCTCTTGCGTTTAGATGTTCCCACAGGTCTTACCAATGAAGAATTAGAAGTTACAGTCACATTTCAAACTGTAACTGCTGGGACTATGGACACTGTGCCACAAGGTAAAGGCTGGCCCCCAGGTTTTTTTGAGGAAACTTTTGGTTCTTGTAAAGATGACCCCATAGTAACTGACGCTCTTGGCGTTTTTGATGATAGTGAAGAGATCTAATGAAGTACCTACTTGATACAAATGTCTGCGTGAGGTATCTCAATGGTGAGCCGATAAGGCTCCAGCGCCGATTACAAGCTACTGATTTGGAAGATATTGCAGTGTGTTCCGTTGTAAAGATGGAGCTATTCTATGGAGCGATGAAAAGCCGAAATCCCGATGCCTCTTGGAGGAGGCAGCAGAGGTTTCTCTCTGTTTTAGCCTCGCTTCCCTTTGATGATCTTGCAGCTTTGATAGCAGGGAGAATTCGCGCTCAACTTGCCACTCTTGGTACACCCATCGGATTCAATGATTTGCTTATCGCTTCTATTACTCTGTCTCATGACTTAACGTTAGTGACACATAATGTTGGTGAATTTCGCAGAATTGAGGGGTTACATATTGAGGATTGGGAGTTGGAATGATGGCTTCAGTCTCCCAGAGCATTAGAAACGAGAACTATAGCAATCCTAAATCATTCGTACAATTCTTTCTTCTCTCTTCCCTCTTTTCTTGGCGCTCTTGGTGAACCAGCGCTGCAGGCGGAGAGAAGTTGCAAGGAGGAGCCAGTGCTGCAGGAGGGTTAGCCCGACCTAGGCATCTGGCGTTGGTTTCCCTCCGGGCAAACTTCGGGGTTTCCCGCCGTAGGCGACTGGTGTTAGCGTCAGCGGTAGCGAGGCACGAGCGTCAGGAGCGTCACCCGAAGGGCGGTTAATAATTTTTACAACTCAAATAGGACTGCTATCGGGACTTAAACAAAATAGAAAGTAAAAATAGAGTATAATGCTTTACCAGCATAGCTTTCACATCGAAGTATCACCCAATGAAAGAGACAACCCCCGCAGCCATGCCCCCGTGTTTTGAGAAATGGTGTCAACGGTTTGATGAAGCGTTTACTCACAAAGCCCAAAAAAGAGGGTTTAGGCATTATTTAGGAGGATTATTGGGGGAAAGCGAGAGAAAAAACCTGTCCCAGATGGCAGAGAACGCTATAGGGGTTGAATACCATCAATTGCACCACTTTTTAACCGCAGCACCTTGGTCTGATTCCAGGATCAATGAACTTCGATTAGAGATGATGAACAAGTGTAGTCAAACCAGAATCAGTCGAGGTTTTAGCTTAATAATTGATGACTCTGGTCATAGAAAAAGTGGTAATTTTACTGATGGAGTGGGAAGGCAGTACATCGGAGAAATTGGCAAAACAGATAATGGGATAGTAGTGGTAACAACACATTTATATGATGGACGAAAAAGCTTGCCATTAGATATAGAGTTATATCAGCATGGGGATTCTTTGCCAGAAGGTAAACAAGATCCAAAGTTTGAGAAAAAAACTGAACTAGCAATCAAGTTAATAGATAGGACTATAGATAGAAAATATCAACCGGGAATCGTACTTATAGATGCTGGATATGGTAACAACACATCCTTC
>CAZZVG010001183.1:0-2687 GCA_964657295.1 Iningainema sp.
CCAGTTGCGTCACTTACCCCCCTGAACGGATACCTATTATTGTGAGTGTGCGTCAGTTCTAAGAAACTCAGTTGAATACACATATTGAGTTTTCTGTCAAAGCGTAAGTCCTAACAAAGAATTCCAAAATATGGATAATTAGCCTTCCTATTAACTGGAGTTTAGACTAAGCAATAGCAAAATGATTTAGCACTACTTTTTTTGTGCCACTACCAGCTTTAGAGTCATACTGAAGCCCTAATTGTGCTGTGTGGAATTATCCGAAATTTCCCTGAAGGCATTTGGTGATTTTATATGTATCAATCGAAGTAAGTAATAGCCAAAGCTTATGTCTTTAAAGCCGGTGAATGCCTGACTTTGCGGGAACATAAGCATTAGGCTTATAACAAATAATTTATACCAATACAGGGAAGCAATGGGCAAGGCGATCGGCATTGATCTGGGGACAACAAACTCGGTTGCAGCTTTTAAATTGGCAAATGTGGAAGTGGTAACAGCTATTGACAACACGCCTCCAGATCGGAAGCTGACGCGATCGGTGGTTGCCTGCGAACAAGATAAGCTGGTGGCAGGAGAAAAGGCTTACAACCTGTTAAGGGCTGACCCGGAAAACGTGATTGTTTCGATCAAACGTTTGATGGGAAGAGGTTTTAGCGAGTCGGCGGTACAAGAGCAAAAGTCGCAATTTGGCTACAAAACTGCCCAACTAACGCAAGGGACAGAGAATAGTATTGCGGTTTGGCTAGGAGGTAAAGAGTACCAGCCAGAGGATATTTCTGCGGAAATTCTTAAAAAAGTTGTACAAAATGCCCAAGCCTACTATCAGAAAATCGGTAAAACAGGGGAAGCGATCGACCAAGCGGTGATCACCGTTCCCGCCTACTTCAACGACAAACACCGCCACGCTACACGCACAGCCGCACTCAAAGCTGGACTCACTCCCTTAGAACTGCTACCGGAACCCACAGCCGCCGCTATTTCTTACGGGTTTTCTCCAGAAAACGACGATGGTAAAACGATTTTGGTGTATGACTTTGGTGGCGGTACGTTCGACGCTTGTTTGATTACAGCAGTTGGAACTTCATTTATCGAACAGGGAAAAGCCGGAGACTTGTGGCTGGGTGGGGATGATATTGACTCGCGCATGATCAAGTTTGTCAAAGAGCAAGTTGCAAAGCAAGAAAAATTAACTGATATTGACGACTTGATTGCCAAAATGCCCCAATATCAACAAGTCCGATTTAACGCTGACCTGAAAATAGCAGTAGAACGCGCCAAAGTTACCTTGAGCAGTGCTACAGTAGCTCGAATCGATACGACAACCCCCTTACTAGATGAGTTAGGAATCGCCATTCCAATTGAGGTAGAAATCACTCGATCGCAGTTTGAGGAAATGATTCAGGACTTGGTAGAACGTTCTATCCAGATTTGCCATCTCGCCGTAGAAGATGCTGATTCCGAGCTGGATTTAGTGGATGTGGTGCTGCTGGTGGGCGGTTCTTCCCAAATTCCGGCGGTGCAACGCAAAGTCCGAGAGGTATTTGGAGCCGATAAAGTTGTAGTGCATCCCCGTCCGATGTACGCAGTGGCAGAGGGAGCAGCAATTGTCGCTGCTGGACAGATAGACAAAGTGACAACAGTCTCCCGCGATTATTTCATCAAGCTAGTAGATAGCAACCATATTGTCATTCGCAAAGGTGATATTCTGCCTGTGACTACTTTCCACACTCTTAAGACTGCGGCTGATGGACAACGACTGATTCACTTTCAGTTTTTCAGCCCTGATGAAGTCAGGCTTGAGGATGAGAGTATTGGGGATATGTGGTTGGGGTTAGACCAATCCTATCCACGCGGAACAGAAATTTTAGTCAACTTGGAGCTGGATGAGAAAAACAGCGAGCTGAAGATGATGGCGATTCTGAAAAACAACCCCGCAGTGAGAGTAAATTGTACTTTCTCACGAGGGCGATCAAACGAGAAAATTTACAAGGAATTAGACGAAGCGATCGCACACCTAAATAACCAAGATCTGACTTCCTTAGGAGTTGAAGAAGCACTGCGCTTGGCGGTTCCCATCGTGCAGTTAACTAACGAGATTATCGATCCCAGGACTGGGGAGGAACGCATCGACTTACGCGATCGCGCTCATCTCAACCTGCAAAAATTCCAGTTCTCTATGTCCAAAGAACGCCTTGAAGCCGAGAGTCTTGTCAATGAATGCGATCGCATAGTTAAACTTTGCGCTTTTTTAATTCCCCAACCGCAGCAGGAACGATTGCAACGCCTCAGTTACGAGTTACAAGATGCGATTGACGCCAATAATCTCTCCAAAATGGAGTCTAAGAGTGAAGATACTCAACGGGAACTGGGCAATCTACCTGATGAGGTCAAGCTAATTCAAACCTGTCTCATAGCAATCAGCCTAGCTGATGCAGTCGCACCCACCCAAGCAAGTGCAATGGCTGACAAACTCTTCCGTCTCATCAGCGCCCTGGAAAGGGGAGATACACACGAAGCAGGTTGCCTCTGGAGTGAATTAGAACCCCAAATCAGGCGCTGGTTCAATCAAGAATTGCCCAGCAACAGCATTGTCACAGGGCTGACGAAATAATTACAAAAAAAAGGGAACAGGGAACAGGGAACAGAAATTTGTTGTATAAAAACATACATATGTGGGTTGAAAGCCC
>CAZZVG010001184.1:0-2686 GCA_964657295.1 Iningainema sp.
TTAGCGATTAGCAATTAGCAATTAGCAGTTTTCACTTTAAAACGAGTGGGACTAGCTGTCCATTACTGTCCAAGTACCAGTTATCTCATCCTGTTTGTAGTGGGGTAAATAGCTATCAAGCCCGCTTCCGGCTATTTCTGAAATTGCGTTAAGGAAGCGATCGCAGTCTTCAAAGGTGTTGTACACAGCAAAGCTTGCTCGGATAATGCTCGGAATGTTCCGTGTAATTCCCATCTCTACTTCTGCAGCAATTTTGCAGTCTTGCTCATCTGAAATATTCTTCAGCTTGCGGATGTATTCGTAAGTGCAGAAAGCGCCGGCTCTGACTCCAATTCCGTATTCTTGTGCCAGGATTTCCGCCACTAGTCGCCCATCAAACTCATTAATGTCAAAGGGAATGACATGAGCTAATCTCTCTCCTGAGATATGTACGGTGACACCAGGAATCTGCCGCAGCCGTGTGAACGTGTATTCGACCAAACAATGTTCATACTTGGCAATTCGTTCCTGTCCCAGATCTTCGATAATCTGGATTGCTTTAGCAATAGAAATCGCACCCATTGCGTTAGGTGTTCCAGGGTCATGTGCCCGTTCTGTATAGAACCGCTTTATTTCCAGGTTCCTAGTGATGTAAGGCAGATTCCCGCCGCCAATTTGGTACGGATAGAAGCTGTCAAAAAACTCCTTCGGTCCTACTATGACTCCCGTCCCATACGGAGCGTACATTTTGTGTCCGGAAAAAGCTACAAAATCTAGATGGCAAGGATCGTCTTCCGCACGCATGTCTACTCGTTCATGCTGAATTAACTGACACACGTCGGCAAACATCTTGGCACCATACCGATGAGCTAAAGCTGCAAGTTCATAAATAGGCGGTCTGTAACCTGTAATTGTCGAAGCACCAGTAATGGTCAGTAGCTTAATCTGCTCATTTTTTGGTCGCTGTTGGTGTGCTTTTAAAATATTCTCGATTTCAACTAAATCAACGTTTCCGTTTGGCTGTGTTCGGTACTGGACAACTTGATCTTTGGTTACCCAAGGTAGCAAGTTTGAAGAATGCTCAATGTCAGAAACCAAAATTTTGCCGGGTATGTTTGCCCATAGTGTGGCGGCTCCATTGATTGCTTCCGTCGTATTCTTTGCAAAAATTACATACTTCTGCGAGGAGGCGCCCACAAAGTTCCGGATGATATCTCTGCTTGCGTCGTACTCGCGAGTAGAGATGAGAGATTTTTGCCCAGAACCTCGATGTACGCTGCCATAAGAATCAAGCATCTCGTTCACGTATTGCTTAACGGGTGCAAAGGGAGTGGTTGTGGCTCCATTATCTAAGTTGACGTACTTGATATCGTTTCCGTTCAGGGTCTTTACTTTGAAGAACAAAGACTTATCCGTGAATAGAGGACTAATCTCCTGCTCCCAAAATTTATGAAGGTTTAAGAGTGCGTTTTCTGTAGTTTCTGTTTGTAGAAGTAGCATATCTTGCTTACACTCAACGAATTTATCAAATTGAAAAATTTGAACATTAAGCTAATTTCTAAGATTTTTTAATAATTGCTTAAAAAATGTATCCGTAATTGCATGTATTTTTTCTCACGAATAAATAAAAAATATAACAATGTTAAAAAATGACGGGGTTTCACTGAGTACAAATTTTTCGTTCTTCATAGAAAAAATACATTCCTTTCACTAACCAAGCCTTAAATCAACTTCCTAGCACTACATACCTTTGAAAAACGCTTGCACTAAGCTTTGACTAAATATATGGGCGTAATTAAACATAAGTCCAATGTCCTTTGTGCCTGACTTTTGACTAATGACGACCCTAACTAGTAACATTTATTTGTGCCGACCTACTTAACTTTGAAAAAATATCTTCAAATTATTTTCATATAACAGGTTTAAATTTATACTTATAAAAATAGTGTTATTACGCTTGTGTCAATGTTTCATGACCTTCGCTTCTCCCAAGGGGAGACGCTGCGCGAACGCTCCAATTAAAAATTAAAAATGATGCAAGCCCCTAAATTTATGATGATGTTGGCGAATTACTGAAATAACCTCGGGAACATCCCCTCTCCTACAAGGAGAGGGGAGTATTATTCCCACAAGTAATGCATTCCCAAAGCAAAGTGGGAACGAGAAAGGTCGTTCTATCACGTCCGGTTAAACAACCTTAATAAGTTTGTAATGAGGACTAAAGTCCTCTTGCGCTCTTAAGCAAGGACTAAAGTCCTTACTACAAACAAGTTTTATTATGGGCGATTGACCGGACATGATATTACGGCGAGTTTAGTAAAGGGTTTGGCGCGATTGTTGACACGAATGTGGGTGTCCCAGCCTCGATGTCGGGGACAAAGAGCAGGTAAACAAGTTATCATCTTATTATCTATCAACTTACAGATGTAAATTTTGTCTTCTATCTAAAGTAATAAATAAATTGCCAACCAAATTCCATTCTAAGTACAGCATCAAAATATAACTTAAGTAGCTTGCGATTTTGGTTGTAATGTGCATATAGTACTAGAGTCTAAGAACTCGGCATCCTTGCCCAATCATTTAACTAAATGGCAGGACAATTGTGCGAGTCTTTCACCGCCTGAGAAAAAACTTTTAGGTAACCCTGTTGGCAACGGATTCCTCCAACGGTGGAACCAACATATAAAGTATCTGCTACATCCGTTAC
>CAZZVG010001185.1:0-2685 GCA_964657295.1 Iningainema sp.
TTTAACTGCTTTGGAAGAAAACTGGTGAGGGTTATGGAGTCGGAAATCAGAGACTAATGTAACAAAAAACTATGTAAATAACTTAAGATTCTATAATAATTCTACCCAAATGCTTGAGAATTCTTAAAACTCCAGATAAATTGTTAAAATATTGCGATCGGGTTGCAAAGAGATCAGAAATACCATATTGTTTACCCAGGGTTTTGACAAATAAATAGCTGCTACCATTGGCAATCATGCCATACAGAGGTTGTTCTGGGTTTGGATGAATCGCCATGTAAGCTAATGTCTGGGGAATCGCTAATTCTAAATCAAAAGTCGTCTTTTTTGACTCAATTAGCACAATCCATAATTTAGCTTGCAGAACTAAAACATCAATTCTGCCCCGTAAAATCTCATCATTATCTCCTTGTGCAACAATATCAACGGATACCTCGGTTTTAAATCTGTAAGGTGCTTGATAGAAGCCTGCAAGTTCAAGTAATGGTGACAGCACGACCATTTTGACAGTTTCTTCTAAAAGACTTCCATCTGAGATTTGGTAGAGATAGTTTTGTCGAACTTGTTCTAATCTTGTCTGCTCTGCTTCACTTAATGCTGGTAAATCTGCCATCCATTCGGTAAAAAATTGATTATCACCACTTAGGATTAACCCCAGTTTTTCCTCGACTTGGCGAAGGGTAGTAATTTTTTCTGCGATGGCTATGCTTATGGTCATGATTAAATTTACACTACTTGCCTAATATCAGGATAATTGAATTTAACCTATAACAGTTACTACAAAAGAGGGCTTACCAAGATGCCAAAAAAGAATCAAATCTTTTATAAGGATAACGTCAAAGTACAAAGTTCTCTTGGTTCGCGTATTTTGCAAGGACTAACCGAAGCGGAAATTTCCCAACTACTCGATAGTTTATTTGCTATTTTATCTGATGAACAGCGCCAAACGGCTTTTGCTCAACTTGAAGCAGATACCCACACAACTTTGATTCAAATAATTGCTCCATCGCAAACAGGTGAACAGGCAAAAACAACCAAAAGACAAGCAACTTCTTTAGCGAAATTAGCTCAAACGTGGTCGGATTTATGGCGAGAATGGAATGAAATTATTACCGAAGCGTCCCAGTCAGAGGGGAAATACATAGTCCAAGAGGAAAGCTGGGAAGAACCCTACTTTGATGATTGTGCTTTGGTTGAAGATTTAGAAGCAGTTGCACAAAAGATGAAACCACTGCTGGAAACGGCTTTTACAAATAGTTTTAGTTACGAGCATGGCTTTGCTGCCAATCTATTAGAAGCAGAAAGCGAAATCTCCGACGGTATAGCCGACTGGATGGAAATTCGTGATGGGATTAATTTGCAACCAACCATAACCCATTGCTTGTTGGAATGGGAATGGTTGAGAATACAAAAACAAGGGCAAGATGCTTTCAAATTGGCTAAACAAATAAGAGAGTGGTCAGAAAAAGTTTTCCACATTAGTTTAGATGATGATGCTGTTATCGATTTCTTTTCAGATTTACCCGACGAGCAAAAGAAATTGGTTTTAGCTGGGATGACTGCCGAACGAGATAGTTCCCTGTGGAAATATGACCTAGAGAATACCTTTTCTTATTGGCATCTGTTTTACATGGAAGTGCTACGTCAATTTGCAACCCCAGAGATATATTTGAACAATCTCCGGGCTACTATTTCCCAGGAATGGCAAAATGGTTTACCTGTAATTGAGGATTTGTTGGCTAAACTTGTGTAGTAACTGGAGCTGCTAGAAGACGTGGTACTGTTTTACGCAATGCTGCTAAGTGTGCTGCGGCTGGTGCTGCCGTCAATTTGGTTGGACGTAAGAAAAAACGTAACTTAGGTAGAGATGCCGCAGTCGGTGCAGCAAGTAGCGCCGGGGTTCGCGCTATTCTTGGCGGGCGCGAAGATGTGGCTGGCGATTTATTAGATGGCGCAGCAGCAGGTGCAGCTATTAATATTTTGAGGAGATAAACTCTCAATTCGTAATCTCTAATTCCGACTTGAGAGTTTACGAATTTATCTTGCAACTTCTCTGGCAGAATTAGAGAAGTTGCTCCCACTTCACTCCCCAACTGGAAACCGCCGCATCATCAAAGCCATTGTTGTTAGACAGCAGGGATTATCTGATGTTGAATCGCAGATTTGGCACAAGGCGATCGTTCTTGCTGTGTACAAGTCTGATCGCTCCTCCTCAAGCGCAATCTTCCAGTTACCGATGCCGATTTAGCCTTTTCAGAACGGTTTTTCAACGGAACTGTTGAGGTCGCTTGAGGGCTGTGGTGGGCGGTAGTAAGGCGATCGCACTGAGCGCATTTTTAACAAAGTTCCACAACACAAGCCAATATAAAAATAAGTTTTTGAGCCAAGGCTAGTATATTTGATCGTGTAATCGCAATTTTAATTGTTAGTGCAAGAGCTAAGTAGACTGGTTTGTTGTAAATATAGGAGTATCAACTGATTTACTATCTGAAAATTGTAATTACTTTCAATGGATTCCGACTCAATTAAAGACCTAGAAATAGCCGCTCATGTCTTGACAATTGCGAGAACGCATGGAATTTCTGTTAAAGAAGCTGTTCAGTTATATATCCAAAGGGTGAAATGGGAGAAATGGGAAGCCGAACAGCAAAAACAAAGTGATACAAGTTTATCTGACAGTTTAAA
>CAZZVG010001186.1:0-2401 GCA_964657295.1 Iningainema sp.
CATAGTCCGCCTCAGAATGAATTCTGAGTCTAATAGCGAAAGTCGTCTAAAGACGACTGAAAAAAGGTTATGGTCAATTTTAACGGACTTCAGGTATAAAAGAGGAATTTTATGAGCGGTTTATATCTAGAACGAAATAGCTCTAAAAGAATATTAATTGTTAACACGCCCTCACTCCCCAAGGCTTGCAGTTATGTATACACACGAACAAAGCCTGCATTGGCAGGCTTTACCCGTAATTATCTTTAGGATTTACGCGAAATTAGAACGCAACTCATTATTAAAAGTTAGAACGGGAGCTAGAGGAGCCTACTGCATTAGGGTCACGATAAGCTACATTATCATCCGCTTTGCGGCTCTTACGACCAAATAAACCAAATAAACCGAGCAAGCCCAATAAACCCCAATCGCCATCCCGATAATTTCTGTCGGTAGCAGAGGTGTCTGTAGTAGTATTTGTAACAGTTCCATCAGTAGTGCTTGTTGTCTGAGCAGAAGCAGGCAGAACTGTAGGCAAGGTAGCCAAACTTAGAGCAATAGCAGTACTTCCGATAATTTTAGAGACATTAAAGCGTTTCACTATCACATTCCTCAATTGAATTGCTGCAAGTAATAGTTAAAGCATATTAAGTTCTGACACGGACAGCATCAATCTTTAGCTGCAAATATAAATCCGCTTAAAGATGCATTAATGAGCGAGTAAATAAGCATTTTGGCATAGGTTATATTACCAAGCATGGCAAATTATGCAATCAATATTGAAGTCAGCGATCGCATTAAAACAATCTCAATTCCAGAAGATAGAATTTTTCTTTTTGACATCCTCCCTGCCGTTTACGGCAGGGATTCCTAATACTCACGAATTAGGTTTCTGTTTCTTTCCATTACTGGATTTTTGCAACTGCCCTTTAATCTTAAGATTATCGGGTCTTATGTTCGCTCCACAGACTGAAACGGCAAGCCCTGCCGCCAAAATGTTCTTACTTGCATTGATATCCCGATCGTGATGCGCCTTACATTTAGCACAATCCCACTCTGGTACATTCAATGGCAATTTATCAACGATATGTCCACAACTGCCACATCGCTTAGAACTCGGAAACCATCGGTCAATCTTGGCCAGTGTGCGACCATACCAATCGCACTTATATTCAAGCTGTCTGACCAATTCGCCCCAACTTGCATCACTAATAGCAAGAGCAAGTTTCCGGTTCTTCATCATGTTCTTCACAGCTAAATCTTCTACGGCGATGGTTTGGTTTTCTCTCACCAACCGAGTCGTCAACTTGTGAAGGAAATCATTTCGAGCGTCGCTAATTTGGGCATGAATCTTCGCAACCACCAGACGGGATTTATAGCGATTGTTAGACCCTTTCTGCTTCCGACTCAAAGATTTTTGTGCTTTACTTAATTTCGCTTTTTTTGCCTTAAAGCTTTTGGGATTAGCAATTTTTTCACCTGTACTCAAGGCAACTAAGCACATGATGCCCAAGTCAAGTCCAATAGAGCTAGCAGATTCAGGTAATTTTTGAATTTCGACATCTACCAACATTGAAACAGTCCAGCGTCCAGAGGGCGAGAGCTTGACCGTAATAGTGGATGGCTCCTTACCTTCTGGGAGTTGACGACTCCAGCGAATTGCCAACGGTTGAGAGGATTTTGCTAAGAATACTTGTCTATCTTTCCATCGGAAAGCCGCCTTAGTAAATTCCGCGTTGCCACCGTTATGCTTCTTCTTGAAGTTTGGATATTTAGCCCGTCCCGCAAAGAAGTTGCTAAATGCTGTTTGCAGATGTCGCAAGCCCTGTTGTAATGGCACACTGCTAACATCATTAAGAAACTGCAAGTCCTCTTGCTTTTTCCAATTAGTGAGCATTGCTGAAGTTTCAATGTAACCAACTCGTTTTTGGTCTTCATACCATGCTTGTGTCCTTGCGGCGAGAGCGCGGTTATAGACTAAACGAGTACATCCCATCGTTTGCCTGAGCAAGTTTTCCTGCTCAGGTGTTGGATAGAATCGATACTTGAAAGCTTTTTCTGTCATTCTTACATTATACCAAATATTCTGTAAGAGAACAAATTAATTAAAGCCGTCGTAGAACGATGGGGTTTTAAACCCATTCTTCTGATAAGAATTACTGACTCACAAGTTGCTCTTGGGATTCCTGTTTGACTGCTGACCCTTGATTTGCCAGTTGAATCAGTTCAATTTTATACCCATCTGGATCTTCCACGAAAGCAATTACTGTCGAACCATGTTTCATCGGGCCTGGTTCGCGCACGATTTTACCACCCTGATTACGGATTTCATCACACGTAGCGTAAATATCATCAACACCAAGGGCAATGTGACCGTAAGCATTACCCAATTCATACTTTTCTACCCCCCAGTTGTAGGTTA
>CAZZVG010001186.1:2411-2680 GCA_964657295.1 Iningainema sp.
GTCACCGTAGCCAACAAAAGCTAGAGTAAATTCTCCGCCTGGATAATCTTTTCGACGTAGTAATTTCATTCCTAGAAGTTCACAGTAAAACTTTAAGGACTCTTCGAGGTTGCCCACCCGTAGCATTGTGTGTAGTAATCGCATATTGACCTTTTCTCTGTAATTGATTTAGTCTTATTCTCTGCCAATATTTTACCTAGCTCAAAGTCTGAAGGTAGAAATACCATCCAGGAAAAAGACAGGATAAAGAATTCTCTTACCCATTTTTG
>CAZZVG010001187.1:0-2679 GCA_964657295.1 Iningainema sp.
TCTGCCTTCTGCCTTCTGCCTTAAAACCCGTTTCTGCGTTGATCATCAAAATTGGACAAGAACCAATTTAATTTGAGACTCGACAGTTGGGGTGTGTTAGGTTGAGTGGGGTTATGTTGGTGCTACACTCATCGGCGATTGCACTGTTAGGTCAATTTATATTTGAAATGTGTGTCAACATTTTTCGGTTTCCGGTTGTGATCAAGCTGTCAATTTCATGTTGATAATTGGGCACTTTTATTTTGACGCTCCTCGAAGTTCGGGATTGCTCGTTGTAATACAAGACTTCTGTTTCCTCTATGTTTCCGACAATCTTCAAATCAACCTCTGAGTACATGGTCTGCAAACTCTGGATAAAACCTTTCATGTATTCCGGCAATAGTACATGAGAAATCGCAGATGGCTTCAGTTGTTTACTTGTTCTAAGTTCTTTGACTTTGGGTCCAAGATCGTTGAGTTCCTCAGCTAATGAACTTTGGTCAAGTTTTTTCCCCGTAGAAATAAACATAGCTGATTTTGATGCCCTTTCCTCCAACATTTTAATCACATGAGGCTGGTTGACAAGTATCGCCATGAAAAGAGAGTCCAACTTTTTGGACATGAAACTTTTTGTTGTCATAATCTCCATAATTTCTTTCACATTGTCTTGTTTTGCTTCATTTATCGTTGCAAAGAAATCTGGGAATTCCTTTATGAAGTTATTAAATTGCGTGATTGCAAGGGGATTATTTTTGATTGCAGCTCGGTACGTGCCTCCTACAATTTTGTTGTAGTCATCTTGGCGCTCTAACACTGGTCCGATAGATGCATGACCGGGTTTAGGAAAACGCTCTTCCGTTTCTCTATTGTCCGTTCGGTCAAGGTTAATATCAAACATACTGATCTTATCTTGCGCAGTAGAATCAGACGATGGCGTATAGGCAACCTCAGTCTGCTTAAGAGTAGTTGGCGTTAGAATACCTTTGTCTAATATACTTTTAACACGCTCATATAGTTGTATGGCAGATTGCACGTTTTTAATTATTGGTTTTAAGTCTTTTTCTTCTATGGGAAAATCTAACTGTGTATCCCCTAAAATTCCTTCCAATGCCAGTTTTATCTTGTCAATTTTCAATCCATTTTCCTTTTCGCTTATTTTGACAGCGAGTTGATCACTTGTTATCACCGAACTATCAGTTTCGGTGTCTGGGTGTTGCGCTGACTCGTTCGGTGATGATGGTGATCGCTGCACAGCCCCCCCATTCTGCTGCACCACATGAGTCAACTCATGGGCAATCAACTCCTGCCCCCTTCGACTCCCCGGATTATATTCCCCCTGCCGAAAGAACACATCATGCCCGGTCGTAAATGCTCTTGCCTGTATCGATTGATTCAAGTGGTCTGATTGTCTATCGGTATGAACCTTCACGCCACTGAAATCAGCCCCAAAAGCTCGCTCCATTGGTTGTCTGACATTATCCATAAGTGATTGTCCACCGCTCCGTGCCTGCTGGATGGAACTTTCCAATTCTACTGGAGCAGCCATACTATCGTGTTTTGCTTGTAATCGTAACCAAGGTCTTTTTTGTATTTCAACCGCTTGTGTCTCGTGCTGAAGATTTTGACTCTCCTGCTGGGCTACTGGTGCATTAATCTGGTTTACAACTTGTGCTGCTACCCTATCAGCTTCCTGCTCATATTTATCCCCTGGCGCACCAATTGTAAGTTTTGCTTGAATCGCTTGTATTGGCGAGACTTCTTTACGATGCACGGGAATCATGGAAAAGTCGCGACTGTTACGCCTCGTATTTCCTAGATACCGTTGCCAGAATTCGGCTTTCTTCGCCTGTAACAAAGTCAATCGTTCTTGTCCTAGGGGTGTTATGGTTCCATACTTCGCTTGAATTTCTAGCTTTGTAGCTTCAAACCTATCTTGTTGGTATTGCTGACTTTCTATATCCTGCTGTGTAAGCGGCGCTAAGAAGTCTGTTTCAATTTGAGTGATAGCTGTACGTGAAAGTATTGATTTTTGTCTTGAAGTAGAAGGATTGTTGTTACTGTTCTTGGTGATATGCTGCTGTTCTTGCATAAATCCTTACAGAAAAAAGGGTTTTCTTATATCTAACTAACCTATAGTTCATTAAATTAACAATTAAGTATTTTTAAATGAAACTTCATAAATAAGTATTTTTTAATTAAAAATCTAAAATAGCCTAATTAATTATATAGATGTAAGCATAACCAACTTATGCGGTTCAAAAGAACTTTAACATTATTGGACTTCTGATGTGGTGAGAAAATAATCTAAAAAAAACGTGTAATTAACGAGAAAATTTTCTACAAATATAATTGATATATTTTCAGAGAATTGCATTTAGGGGTCTAGTTAGGTCGAGGGGGAGTATTATCTCCCGCCCCTCCCGTTTAGAACCGGACGTACCCGTTTCCGTGTATCCGGCTCCCGACAATCTCCCAAAGCTCATATGGACGTATTGGTGACAGGATTGATGGATAGCGAGAAGGTTTTGAGGCTTCCAGTTATCATGGTTCTCGTCGATGTGATGAAGGTGTATATCTTCACCATCTGCTTTCCTTAAGTCCGCAGTGTCCGCATGTATGGTCTTGTTTTTTGAGTGCTTTGGCAGTCGCCCCGTTGTAGTGATTGGATTTTCTTTTACTCCAGTAAACAATATCACCATT
>CAZZVG010001188.1:0-2677 GCA_964657295.1 Iningainema sp.
AATATCGCATATCTGAGCAACATCTGATCAAACCATGAGTAGCAAAATGTTTAGTCGAAAAAAGCAGTACTTAACCGCTTGCAGTCCATAACTAACGACTCCCAATCCCCACAGCCAAACGTTTGTACTAATCATCACGAAATCATCAGGCAGGGGAATGCCAATATATGTAGTAGAAGTGTATTAAAATTTTTATGCCAGAACTACACCAATCCATTGCTCAACACTACCACGAACGCACTAAGTACGACCCTGAAACGATCAAAGCTAAAAGTAAGGGGTTAGACTGGTCTAGGCAACCTGTACCTTTCAAAGATTACAAAATTGGTTCTTCGTTCGATCTTAAACCATACATTCAAGAAACACCAGATGTCTTTGCCAAAAAACCAGATGCACAATGGTGGCAAAGGCTATCGCGGCTACTATTCTGTAGCTATGGACTGACGGCGAAAATGCCTTCTATGGGTAATACAGTGTATCTACGTGCTGCACCGAGTGCGGGAGGATTGTATCCGACAGAAGTCTATCTAATTTCTCGCGGTACACCATTATTGCCACCCGGACTTTATAACTACCAGTGTCGAACTCATTCCTTAATGCATTATTGGGAAAGTGATGTTTGGCAAAAGCTGCAAGAAGCTTGTTTCTGGCATCCCTCTTTAGAGAGTACCCAGATTGCACTGGCGATTACTACAGTATTTTATCGTTCCGCATGGCGCTATGAAGATCGAGCTTACCGAAGGATTTTTCTCGATACGGGACACCTTTTGGGGAACATTGAGTTAGCTAGTGCAGTCACTTCCTATCGCCCTCACTTAATTGGTGGCTTCGTGGATGAGGCAGTCAACGAACTGCTGTACATCGATTCTCAGGTTGAAGGAGCGAGCGCAGTTCTGCCGCTCGCAGATTTACTAGATATCAAACAAAATTTACCTACAGGGAGAACAACCTTACCCTCTGCCACCGAAACTGACTATCCGCGAATTCCTGACGGTGAACTGCTGAGTTATTTTCATTTTCGCACACAGATCCAACCAGGCACAAGTGGTAATCTCAATTTACCCGAAGTCAGACAAGAAAAATCCATAGAGGATAAATTTAACTTTCCTTTCTGCCAAAAAATTTCCACCATCACCAAGCCCATTGATTGGGGAGAGAAGTTAGAAGGATTGGAAGTCACCATTCTTAAGCGACGTTCTACTCGCGCTTACAGGGGTGAAGATTTAACCTTTGATGAATTGAAAGCCTTAATCGATTTTACCTACCAACCCCAAAATTACATTGATCAAGGTTTAGATTCTTCGCCAGATTATTTTGATCTGAATTTAATACAAACGTTCATCGCTGTTTCCGGAATCAAAGGGCTGGATACTGGTTGTTATTATTACGCACCTAAAGCGCAAGAGTTACGACAAGTTCGCTTTAAAAACTTCCGACGAGATTTACACTTTCTCTGCTTAGGGCAAGATTTAGGCAGGGATGCCGCTGCTGTATTATTTCATACGGCAGATTTAAAATCAGCAGTTGCTCAGTATGGTGATCGCGTTTACCGTTATCTACATATGGATGCCGGTCATTTAGGACAAAGACTCAACCTAGCGGCAATTCGCTTGAATTTAGGCGTCAGCGGTATCGGTGGCTTCTTTGACGACCAAGTCAATGAGGTTTTAGGTATTCCTACAGACGAGGCAGTCCTTTATATTACTACATTGGGACGACCCAGGTAGTTGGGTTATACGATTTAGGAGTTACGCATTGTACAAATAGGCCAAAATTTGCATTATTTATCAGCCCTTCGGGTAAGGCAGCTATGAGTCACGGGCAGAGGGCATTTCTGGAAGAAAAAAGTTTTAAGGTATTGCCTTTTGTCCTTGCCCAAACTGGGTTTAAGACCCCCGCCAAAATCTATGATTTGGCTGTCTTCAATTAGATAGTGTCTGAATTCCTATCTAATTGCCGTGACTCATAGCTGCCTTCTTCAATGGTTCTGTGAGTGGAACTGTACTCACTGAAGAGTGGTCGTAGTTACAGGCTGATCAATCGATGCTACTGTGGTGTTACATTTTCGGCTTGCGGACCTTTTGGACCTTGAACGACGTCGAAAGAGACTTGCTGATTTTCTTCAAGTTTCCGAAAGCCATTAGCATTAATAGCAGAAAAATGCACGTAAACATCTGGTCCACCGCCATCTTGCTCTATAAAACCATACCCTTTCTCTTCATTAAACCATTTTACTGTACCTGTTGCGGCGTCTGATGGTGCGCTAAAGCCCATAGCAAGCACAGCAACGAGAATCAATACTAATAGTGTTCTACGTACCAAGTCAGTCATTTTTTGAAACATATTCATCACAAATTCCTGAATTTCTCTATATATTCTCACCTAGTATCACCCGGATGCAATCCCAAATAAGAAAGTTTTACTCTCCAGTTTCTGTACAACGCACTTGAATAAATGCGTAGAGTACTTGAAGATGAGCGATTTATCGCTCACTACAAACTTCTCAAAATTAATGAGACAGAGTACTAGTTTAGCAATGCTTCTCCACGTCGATAGAGTTCTTGAGCATAGTCTGTCCAAGTTCCTTGTCCCCAGTACCGGAAACAACTTGTTTGAAGTAACAAGTTATATAGCAGTGCTTCTTGGTAGTCGGAACGCTGAGTGACTGAAGGATCTT
>CAZZVG010001189.1:0-2676 GCA_964657295.1 Iningainema sp.
GCCCCATTTTGTCTCGTCTACGTCGGGAAGGGCATTTATTTCTTGGCAATATGCTTGAGCGCGCTTTTGGTTTCCGTCCGTTGCCAACTTTCCCAGAATGATTTTGGATTTCGGATGCAAGCTAAAATCTAAAATTTAATAAATTCACTCTAGTTTCTCACCACTAAGAATAAAAATGGGATTGACAGCAGTAAAGGTTTGAGAAGAACCGCGTGTTTCCAAACGGTTGACGGCTGATTGTACGATTTCAACATTTCGAGCTTGTAGTTGAGCAAAGCTTTGGGAAATAGCGTACAAACTTTCTAGATTGGTCGCCGTGGCAACAACTCGACCTTTTGGTAGTAAATAATGCCATGCGGCTTGTAAAATTTCCCCAATTGATCGTCCTCCTTCAACACAAACGCGATGGGGAGCAACATGAAGGTCATGTAAACATTCTGGGGCACTTCCCTCAATGACTGCAACATTGTTAACTTCAAAGCGATCGCAGTTACGTCGAATTAGGTTGGCGACTTCTTCATCCCGTTCAATAGCGATAATTTGCCCCTGCGGACACAACAAACCCACTTCTACCGGAATTGTACCTGTCCCCGCGCCAATATCCCAGAAAACTGAATCAGGGAGAAGTCGCAGTTGGGATATCAACAGCAGCCGAACTTCCCGCTCGCTTAAAGGAATTCCCGGCAAGCGTTCAAATAGCTCATCTGAAATGCCAGGTGTAATGTAAGGCCAGAGTTTGGAGGGCATAAAATTTAAAATAAGGGCATCGCTATA
Organism: Iningainema sp.; assembly: GCA_964657295.1. Lineage (GTDB taxonomy): Bacteria > Cyanobacteriota > Cyanobacteriia > Cyanobacteriales > Nostocaceae > Rhizonema. Next base: position 775 of record CAZZVG010001189.1, read on the forward strand.
ATTCGTAATGACAAAAAAGGCGGTATTAATAAAAAAACCTTGTAGAGATGCATAGCACTCGTAACACGAACACGCTTTCATCTATTGGATAGAGGCAAACCTCACACCCTACCTCGTTTCCATCCACGCTCTTTCGCATGGGAGTCTAACAGCATAGCTGAACTTCAAGTACAAATTAGTCATTATATTGGCATTTTTTCTTTAAATAAAAAAGTTTTCTAGTTTTGGCAATTGGCAAACAGAATGAATCGTCAAGTATTAAGCGATCGCTATGAAGTACAGCAGTTACTGGCAAAAAAAGCGGGGCGACGGACGCTTTTAGCACGCGATTTGGTAAGCAGTGAATTAGTGGTTATCAAATTACTATCTTTTAGCAGTGATTTTGAATGGGACGATCTCAAGTTATTTGAGCGTGAAGCTGAAACCTTAAAATCCCTATCACATCCTTCTATTCCTGGCTATTTAGACTACTTCGAGGTGAATTCTCCTTCTTTAAAAGGATTTGCTTTGGTACAAACTTATATACCAGCACAAACTCTGGAGCAACATTTAAAAGCTGGGCGTACTTTTACCGAAGCAGAAGTCACACAGGTAGCCAAAGCACTTTTAGAAATTCTAATTTATTTACATGGACAGAAGCCTCCTGTTATCCACCGCGATATTAAGCCTAGCAATATTTTATTAAGCTTAGACGCGGAGCGGCAGGCCGTAAAGCCTCGCTCTGGCAATAGTGTTGTCAACCAACTGTATTTAGTGGATTTTGGTTCAGTGCAAACTCTTGTCGCGAGTGAAGGTGGGACAATGACTGTAGTGGGAACTTACGGTTATATGCCACCAGAACAATTTGGTGGACGCACGGTTCCGGCTTCAGACATTTACAGTTTAGGCGCAACGTTAATTTACTCAGTCACGGGTGTTCATCCGGCGGATCTACCACAGAAGGACTTTCGGATTCAATTCGAGCAAGCGGCAAATCTTAGTCCAGTTTTGAGAGACTGGCTGAGGTGGACGATAGAACCCAATTTAGAACGACGTTTAACTTCTGCACGTGAAGCACTGGCAGCTTTAGAAAATCTATTTCAACAGCCACATCTACCAGAAAGTCCTTTAGTAAACGAAATCGGAAATTCTTGGTATTGCAATGGCAACAGTTGGATTAGCCAGTTTCAACAATATCAGCCGGATATTATACCACCACAGTTGAACAGAAGTGGGGAGTACAGGCTTAAAAAGAATTTGACACCCAAATTTGCTAAACCAACAGGTAGCAAAATCAAACTAACTAAAGATGAGCATTCTTTAGAAATCCTCATCCCACCAACTAGCTTTCACCCGGCAATGATGTTTTTTATTTTGTTTGCGCTTAGTTGGAATTCCTTAGTCCTCGTCTGGACATTCAGCGCGATCGCTACTCCTTTTCCTCTCAACATCTTATTTATTTTATTTTCACTACCTTTTTGGGGTGCTGGCTTCCACATAGTGTCTAAGCTTGTATTTAATTTTTTCCGAACTATCCGACTGAGCCTCAATCAAAAGCATATTGCGCTAAGTCGGGAAATATTTGGATTAAAATTCAATTGGCTTGCACCAACAGCGATACAAAATATAAATAAACTCGTATATCTTCCCAGAACTTATACAACTGACTCCGAAGGTCGTAAAGTTGAAGTCCCACCCCAACTTATAATTTGGGTAGGAGTGCAAAAGTATCAGCTTGGTGGTATTAAAGGCATAATTCACTCCGATCCCGAAATTGAATGGTTAGCCTATGAATTAAGTCATTGGTTAGATTTGTCAATTCAGGAAACCCGCCCTTACAGCAGTATGGAGTAGGAACACATGCTGATCCCGACGCAATACGGTACGTCTGTGCAGGGGAAGCAGGGGAGGAAAGAGTTGGTG
>CAZZVG010001190.1:0-2148 GCA_964657295.1 Iningainema sp.
AACGATCCCTTCTAAGATTATACAGCAAAAAATCTTGATTTTGGCAGCAATTCCGCAACCCCACAATTTGCGTTTAGATCAACAGATGCGGGAAATTAGGGCTGCGATCGAACGAGCGACAAGACGGGATTTGTTTGAAATTCACGAAAGAACATCTGTACGTCCTCAAGATATTCGCAGATCTCTAGCAGAAGTACACCCCCAAATCGTCCATTTTTGCGGACATGGCATGGAGAATGGCAGCTTATTATTAGAAGACGATGCCGGAAACCACAAACCTGTATCACCTGAAGCTTTCGCTACATTGTTTAAGCTGCACGCTGAATACGTGAGCTGTGTGCTATTAAATGCCTGTTATTCCGAAAAATCCGCACAGGCAATCAACCAATATATTAAGTATACCATTGGAATGAACCAGCCAATTCAAGACCAAGCAGCAATTGTATTTGCTCAGGGATTTTACGATGGACTGGGGTATAAAAACTTAAATAATCAAGATATTTTTCAAAGAGCCTTCGATGAAGCTATGGCAGCTATTCAAATGGAAAACCTTGTACAGGGGCAAATACCAGTTTTAATAACAAAGTAAAGCAATTCAGATCCCCGACTTCGTAAAAGTTGTCGGGGATCTGCTCATCGACGGTGACGTATGACCCAATTACAATTAAATTAACCGCCAGCTCATCCACGTCATGATACTCCAAGCCAACAACCAATTGACCTTGCAACAGTTCCTGAATCTTCCCCCAGGCGACGGAGATATCACTTACGAACTGGTAAATGGCCAGGCAATTCCTAAAATGTCACCCAAGTTTTTTCACTCCAAGCTAACTCGCGCCCTTCTCTATCTGATTGAAAAATGGTGTAACGGACGAGGAGAAGTCTGTCCAGAATGGGCAATTACATTAACTCGTGACGGGCGAGATTGGGTGCCAACACCCGATCTACTGTACATTTCTTATGAACGTTTACCCGCGAACTGGGATGAAGACGAAGCTTGTCCAGTTCCTCCCGATTTGGTTATTGAAATCATTTCGCCAGGACAAACCTTTGGACAAATGGCTGCGAAAGCAAAAGACTATTTAGACGCTAAGGTGCTGCGGGTTTGGGTGGTAGATAGTAAAGCCAGAAGCATTACGGTTTTTTATCCAGATGCAGCACCTCAGACTTATATGGGAGAAGAATTACTTACAGATTCTCTATTTGTTGGATTGGAATTTACTGCTGAACAGGTGTTTCAAAAGGCGAAAATAACATTAGATACTTAACTACTATCCTCTTAGCTCGACTTTATCCAAATAAAAGAACGTAACCTTGCTATCTGGCAACAATTCCAGATTTTAGGAAAAAGGTTTTTCCACTGTCACTGATTTGGGGGATATTGAAAAAGTCAAACGCATTACTCGACAAAGGTTTCAGCGTAGGCAATCGCACGCGCCGGAAAATGGATAAAGTCGAGCTTAGGCACAAGCCCAAAAAACTCCCGAGACTATTGCTAGAAAGGTAATTGCAAACCCGCCTCCACCCAATTGCCTTGTGATTTCGTAGCGTCTTGCCAGCATGTTCACTTTGGCGTTTAACACTCCCCAAACATGATGAATATCAGTATAATTTTCACCTACTGACTTTAGCAAGGCACAAAAGCAAAAACCAGGTTTCTTTGCAATACCTTCGCTATAGTTAGGGAAAATAATCACAGTCAAAGTGACTTGATGAGCTAGAGCCGTTTCTTCCAACGCGTTCTTTGCCTCTTGCTTTCGGCACTTATACGAAGAAGCCGCATTTCCAAAAAGCGATCGCCTTACCTCAACAAATTTCCCCAACTTCAAACTCACTAGCAATCAAATTAATCGACTTCCACCGCTTCTATTTTCAAAATTCCTTGCGGTTTATTCACATGCAGCTGCATGATATCTAACCAACGCGAACCCATTAAAGTTTCAGGTACCTCTTCTCCTACATGAATAGGAATTATAAATTCTTTGCTATCAACAATTCCTTTCCCTTCATATAAATCAAAATACTCCACCCCGGATGCCGTCTGCATCTCGATTTTTGGTATAATTATAGACCAATCTAGACCTTCCAAGTCTTGAGAATGAATTGCTAGCCACCCTGTTGTAAATCCTGTATCAAACAGCGCTTCTA